>DASXLL010000386.1:0-20010 GCA_036496265.1 Pirellulaceae bacterium
GCTCGGCCGAAGCCCCTTTTTCCATAACGACGATCATGTGATGACTCCCGAAAACAAAAAACCCCGAGCAACCTATCGGTCCCCGGGGCAAAATCGCTTCTTGGTTTACGCGGCAAAACTAGCGGCGTGCGACCAGCGGCCCCTCGGAGGAGAGGGTAAAATAAAACCGCCAGAAATAGCCGACCGTCCGCTGCATGCTCCACATTATGCTTGGCGACCGCAAACGTGCCAAGGGTCCGGCAAAAAAACCTGCTTCGACCGTTATTCCTTCGTTTCCGCGGCTTCGACGACACGAAACTCCACGACATCCCAAGTCACCGCCATGCTATCCCCGCCTTTCCGTGATCCATTATCAATCCGCCGATACCGCTCAGGATAGCCATACTCTGCGTTAAACGCCGCCCGCAAAATCAGCGGCCGCTGCTTGTGTTCCGCCGCCGCTCGTTCAATCGCCTCGACATCCCGGCTAATCGTTGAAAACATCCCCGGAATGCTCCACGTGCCGAACGTCCGCTGTGACATCAACAGCTGACCATTTCGCCGCGCGGCAATCGCCTCGCCGTCGCGCACCTCAACACGATAAATCGCCGCCTGCGGCCCAGTCACCTTCACCTCGATGTCATAGCTCGAAATCTTATGGGCCTTCCAATGTTCGTAAGCCGCATGAAACTCCTCCGGCGACAGCGACGGCGCCGGGTCGTAATTGGCCTGCCGCATTACGACGAGCATCACTATCAAGCCCGCGCCAATTCCCAGTAATGTGAATGCCACGAAACGCCGCGCGGCGCCCATAACCGGCAATGCCCGCCTCGCAGCGTCATCACCGTTTTTCGTGACATCAGCGTTAGGAGCACGATCGATCATTGTCAGCCCGGACTCGTCAATCGAACCATGATGGCGTACAACATCTCATATTAGGCGGCGGACAGCAGCACGCAGAGGAGTGGTGCCTCGTTTAACGCAACGAATCCACTACTCACTTGCTCACTCACTCACCACTCACCTCGACCCAATGTCCAACCCCGCTCCGCCGGTCATTAGCTCTTTCGCCCACCGCGCCCGCACCAAAATCGTCGCCACGGTCGGCCCTTCGTGCGGCAGCATCGAAAAACTCGTCGAGCTGATTCGTGCCGGGGCCAGCGTCTTCCGCATCAATACGGCTCACGGCACGCAAGAAGAGCGCGAAAAGAAACTGCTCGACATCCGCGCCGCTTCCGAGCAGACCCAAACACCCGTTGGTATTCTCGTCGATCTGGCCGGGCCAAAAATTCGCCTGGGCGAGCTGTTGGCCGAGCCGACTCAATGTGAAGTTGGCCAGGAATTTCGTTTCGTCCCCGGGACGAAGTCCAATGCCCCGGATGAGCTGACTTGCACGTATCCCGCGTTGATTGCTGAACTTTCGGTCGGCGACAACGTCATGCTGGCCGACGGAACCGTCAGCATGGTCGTCATCGGAAAGGAACAGGGGCAGGTCCGTTGCCGCGTGACGGGCAGCGGGCCGATCCGCAGCCGACAGGGCATCAACCTGCCCGGCGCCAAGCTCAGCGTCGCCTCGCTGACCGAGGCCGACATGACCAACGCCATCTGGGCCGCCAAAAACGACGTCGATTTCGTCAGTCTCAGTTTCGTTCGCAAAGCCGTCGATGTGCTGCTGCTCAAGGAGTTGCTCAAATCTCACGGCTCATCGGCCATGACGATCGCCAAGATCGAAAAACCGGAAGCCGTGCAGCAAATTGGCGACATTGTGACCGCAGCGGAAGGCGTCATGGTGGCCCGCGGCGATCTGGGCGTGGAAATGGATGTGGCGGAAATTGCGGTGGTGCAAAAGCGGATCGTGCAGGAATGCCAGCGGCAAGGGCGGCCGGTGATCGTGGCGACGCAGATGCTTGACAGCATGCACCACAACCGCCGGCCGACGCGGGCCGAAGCGACTGATGTCGCCAATGCCATTCTCGATGGGGCGGACGCGTGCATGTTGTCGGGTGAGACAGCCATTGGTGAGTTTCCGGTCGAGTCGGTCGAGACGATGAACCGGATCATGCTCGCTACTGAGCCGTTGCTGAAGGATCGCGGGTTGTCGCGTGAGGTGCAGGCGATGGATGTGCATCCGATTACCGCCGCCGCCGTTCGTGGCAGTGCCCTCATTGCCGATCAGCTCGAAGCTAAGCTTGTCGTGGTCGCCACTCGCGGCGGCGGCACTTGCCGAATGCGAAGTAAGCAACGCGATTTTATTCCGACGATCGGCCTTTCCGATTCGCCGGTTGTGCTTCGCAAACTGACGCTGTTCTGGGGTGTGACGCCTCTCGCTGGCGCTCCGGTTCATGATGGGCCCGCTCTCCGCGCCTTTATCGACGCCTGGGGCCGCGAACAGGGGCTTCTCAATAAGGGCGACTGCGTCATCTTCGTTACCGGCACCAATTTTTATCCGATGGCTCAGAACATTGTGGTCATTCACGAGGTGGAGTGACGGTTCGGGCGGCAAGTTTCATGTTCCAGGTTTCACGTTTCAAGTCGGTGGTGGAGTAATCGAACTGAGGGGCGGGGGCGATTTGGCGCTAACATAGGGGTCACTTTTTTTTGTGGGGGAGGATGTTAGCGCCGGTTTAAGGTATTGGTATTTCTGCGGTTAGGAAAACTAACATCTTTTAGTACTCGCTAACATCGAAAGTGGTGTTAGCCGCTGTGGTATTAGTGCTTGTGACAACTTGGGCGGCGGCAGTGCCTCTCTTAGCTACATTGCAATTGGCGCGAAAAACCGGACCGAAAAATGGCCGATTTTGAAAAATTGCGGAAGAGCGCAACGAGGGCGGGGTCGGGAGACCCTCGCCCAACGTGGGAAAAGCAACGCGGCTTATCTCAATTGGATATCGGGCGGCTCGGCGACGTAGTTGGCCACGGTTAGCTCCGCGTCGGGATGTGTTCGCAAGAGCGAGGCGGGGCAGGCGGCTGTGATGGGGCCGTGGAGGACGCGGCGGACGACGCCGCGTTGCCAGGGGCGGTTGCAGTAGAAGCGGAGCTTTCTGGCAGCGAGGATTTCTTGCATGCCAACGGTCACGGCTCGCGTTGGAATGACGCCGATGTCGCCGCCGACGGTGACGGAGTTGATGGTCCGCGTTTCACGGGTCAGATCGAGCACGCGCGTTGGCCGGGCCGCGAATTGTTCGACTGAGACCCGTTCGCCGGGCTCGGGCGGCTCGTTGAAGGCAAGGTGGCAGTTGATGCCGATGCCGCCGAAGCAGACATCGACTCCGCCGCGCGAATCAATCAGCTTTCCAATCGCTTGGCAATTGGCCGGATCGGGGAAAACCCTGTTTTCCATGGGCGGGGCGAGTTGGGGATCGACCTGATCGTAGAACTTGCGATTCATGAAGCCGCGGAAGCTCAGCGGATGGTCGATGGGCACCCAGTGGTCGTTGTCGTCGAGGTATTCGTCCATGTTAATGATGACAAGATCGCGGCAATCCAGCCTCTGCTCGTTGATCATTGAGGCCAGGATCGGGAATTGATCTACTGGGCCGACAGGCAAGATCAGCGTCGCCGCCTTACCCGCCGCTTGCGCGTCACCGATTACCGCCAAAATCGCGCGGGCAAAATCCAGTGCGATTTCCTCCTGATCACCCCCAATCCAAACCTTTACCGGCGTGCCACGACCCAACTCCTCTGGTTTCACGCTCAAGTAATCCGGCGGTTGCCAATTCATCGTGGTGTCCTGCGGGTCGGCTGGCGAATCAGTTGTTTGCTGCGAAGGACTCGACTTTTCTCTTTTCAACGCAAAGGCGCAAAGGATGGCAAAGGCCGCAAAGGACAGGAAGTAGTTTGTTCGCCATCTTTGCGCTCTTTGCGATCCTTTGCTTCTTTGCGTTAAATAAAGTGCGGATCGAATCTCATAACGGCATCGTTTCACCGCGTCCGTTGCCGCCGCGCTCCCATCCGCTCATACTCATAAGCGCAACTATTCCAAATCTCAAGCCTGTAGCCTCAAGTCTCAAGCCTTTTTTCGCCCATGAAACTTTTTCTTGACTCCGCCAAGACTGATGAAATCAAGCATGCGTTGGCCATGTGGGATGTGGATGGGATTACGACGAATCCGCGGCATGTGCAGGCTTCGGGTAAGCCGTTTTTGAAGGTGATTGACGAGATTGCGGAGCTGTTCGGCGGGACGAATAAGCCGATCAGCGTGGAGGTGAATCCGCATCTGACCGACGTGAGGCAGATTGTCGAGGAAGGCCTGAAGCTAGCCAAGCGGTCGCCGAATTTCGTGGTCAAGGTCGGCGCGAGCGAGAATGGCTTCGCGGCGATGCGCGAGCTGTCGCGGCAGGGCGTTCGCATCAACGCCACGCTCATCTTCTCCGTCGCCCAAGCCTGGCACGCCGCCCGCGCCGGCGCCGCCTACATCAGCCCCTTCCTCGGCTGGAAAGAACAATACGGCGACTCCACCACCGGCTTCATCCAAGACATCCGCACGCTGCTTGATAAATTTCAGTACAAGGGCGAGATCATCGCGGCGGCGATTCGGAACACGCATCAACTCTCGGCCGCCGCCGTCGCTGGGGCACATTGCGCGACAGCCGCGATGGCGCTGTATCAGGAGAGTTTTAAGAATCCGTATACGGATATGGGCGATAAGATTTTTCAGGGGGCGTGGGATACGACACCGCAGTAGCTTTGGGCCGGCGAGGCCCTTCACAGGCCAGCGGATCGAATTAATCTTCGTCCAAGCGCGACGACTGGTTTCGAAACTACGGCTTTCCCGCGTCTGTCCGGTCAGGGCCTGCCCGGACTACTTTGACCCGGCGCTACGGCACGCTGTGAGAATGTGCTAAATGTAGCGCGCCCTAATTAATTGCTTTTCTTTCTTGGGCGCGGCACACTAGTCACGCCACCCCCTCGTCTAAGGACCTACACCACCATGCCTTCTATCCCCAAGAAAATTAATGACCGACTCGTCGCAGGGATTAAGAAATTTCAGCCGATTTTGGAATCAGCAAAGACGCGCGACATCGGCGAGTCCGATACCGTGACGATTGTCGTCGAAATCCTGGCGGATGTCTTTGGCTTTGATAAGTTCACTGATCTTACATCTGAACAAGCCATCAAGGGTACACACTGCGATTTGGCTGTCAGTGTCGAAAATCAAGTTCAGTGCATCATTGAGGTTAAGGCAGTCGGAATAGAACTCAAGGATGCTCACGTCAAGCAGGCCGTCGATTATGCGGCTAATCACCCAAAAGGTATCGAGTGGGTGATTTTGACGAATGGCATTTGCTGGCGCGTGTACAGCGTGGTTTTCGGCAAGCCAATCGGTGAGGATTTGGTCTTGGACTTTGAGTATTGTCTGCTAGACGCTCGTGACGACCGAAGCCTCGAGCTTCTTAACCTTCTCTGCAAGGAGAGTTGGCACAAATCGCTCTTGGACGAGTTCCACGTTCAAAAGCAAGCGCTGAGCCGATTTTTCGTGGGAGCAATGCTCGTCACTGACCCCGTTATAAAGGTCGTTCGAAAAGAATTGAAGAAGCTTTCACCCGATGTGCGCGTCGAAATCGAAGAACTAAGGAAGGTAGTCCTCGACGAGGTTATTAAGCGAGAGGTGATGGAAGGCGATAAGGCAGACGAGGCCAAACGGAAAATCGCACACGCTGCGAAGAAGGCACTTCGCGAAGCGGAAAAGGACGATTCTGCGGCGGAAGACAAGTCGCCTACCGCTGACGCCATTTCGAAATCTGCGGCCGCGCCAGCCTAGTATGAATCCTCAAACGCCTTCGCGGTCGGCCAACTATGAGCTGTTCATGCTTGTGCTATGTGTCTACGCACTCGCAGCGCTTTCTGTCGAGCATGCAACCGGAGTTCAGCCCGAGATTAAGTCGGTTCTTGGCTATGCGGACGATGCAGTTTGCCTCTTATTCTTCGTTGATTTCATTGCGTCACTTTGGCGCGCTGAAAAGCGCTGGCACTATTTCATTACCTGGGGTTGGCTCGACCTGCTGTCATCGATTCCGACGCTCAATGTGGGTCGTTGGGGACGCTTGGCACGGATCGTACGAGTTTTTCGAGTTCTTCGTGGACTACGCGCCGCGAAAGTATTGACGACTGTCGTCCTGCGACGTCGCGCTGAAAATACGTTTCTCGCCGCCAGCCTGTTAGCAATTCTACTGATCATTTTTTGCAGTTCGGCCATCTTGCATTTTGAAAACGACACTGAGTCAAACATCAAAACGGCTGAGGATGCCATTTGGTGGTCATTTACGACAATCACAACGGTGGGATATGGCGATCGGTTTCCGATCACGTCTGAGGGCCGCTTTGTCGCGGTGCTCCTAATGTGTGCTGGCGTGGGACTATTCAGCACATTCTCAGGCCTCCTAGCCGCTTGGTTTTTGTCATCCGGACAGTCAAGCGGCGACTCGGAGCTTGCTGGTCTCCGCCGGGAGGTCACGATGCTTCGAGAAACGATAGACCGCCGACTAGGTCTGGAGGAACGACAAGAAGCGAGCGCGGCAACACAACCAGATGCAGCAATGCTTCGGGGCGAGGCTTGAGAATAGTTCGCTAATTGTGTTTTACCGGGCCGCGAGGCACTGACCGTACTGGCAATGTCGCCACTTCGTGGCTTCGCGAGTTTTAGATTGCACCTTTCTCCAGGGGCTTACGCCGCCCGGCTAAACAATGCCGCCGCTGCGCGGCTGAGAGGTGAATGGGTTCGATCTCCGTAACCCGTCGTAAACGATGGGCCTAAAATGAGAAAGGGCCATGAATGGCCCTCGGGAGACGGGAGGCGCTGGCTCTCGCATTCAGGCGCTTAATTTAGCGGCTAAACGCGGCTTGCGCTTAATTAGTTCGCTTTTGACCTTCCGCCACGGCCGCATCTTTCCAGCCTTCACGTCGGCCAACCCCTCGGCGCTCCCTTCAATGGCGCTGCGCCGCTCAGCCAGCGCGTCGATCGCTTTGACTATCATTTCTTCCGCCGAGCGATACTTGCCTGCCGCCATTTCCTTGGCAATCCGCTTTTGTAATTTCACCGTCAGCGGCATGTTCGTCATCGAATTGCTCCCAGATACTCGGTCTCCAGCAATCATTTTGTCGTCACTGCGACTTCGAATCAAAACGCACTGCCTCCACCGCCGGTTGGGTGGGGAAGTTTTTGCTGAGACAATACGCCAATGCTGCCGTGAACGGCCCCGCCCCTCACCCCCAGCCCCTCTCCCCACAGTACTGGTGGAGAGGGGAGCCCTTGTTGGGCGCTATTCGTTCAAGCCGCTCGACTGAATCGGAGAGTCGCTGAGGTGGCGAATAAGCGGAAGACTTATGCCTGCCGCTCGCCGTTTGTTGGGGGGCTAAACGGTGTGCCGGCCGGTTCACCAATAGAGAGCTGAATTTGCCGCGGGCGACTCCGGCTACGTTTTTGGCGACGCCGGGGTTCCCGATGAAAATGACGAGAGGTTCTGGGAGGAATAAGAAGTCAGTCAATCCAACATTTTGGGATGAAGATCGCCACAATCTGGACGTTTTGGCTGCCGAGTCCCTCGCTCACGCTTCGGGTTTGTGTGCCGAGACCGGTGCTAGCCCAAATCCTTATGTTGGCTGACTATCAGAGCGCTCGGTGCCGCGTCGGCATGGCAATCAGGGCAATGCCAATCACGAGCGCGATCAGACCGGCCAAGGGATTGATGAAAATGGTGTACGGCCTTTGGACGTCCCAGGCGAAGAAACCAAGGGGACCAGCGACCTGCTCGGTGGTGAAATAGGTCACACTGCGTACGAAAAGGGCGAGAACACCCAAAACGATCAGCAGCACGGCAATGGAATTCGGTCGCATGGCAGTCTCCTTTTTTGTTGGCCCTCCTTGAAAGCAGAAACGCAGTTGCCCGCACGGTGCGGGTTCGTTTTGTAGAGGGGCAATTGGCGTGCCTCGGGGCCGTGATCAAGCGAGTCTGGCCGTCAAAGTCTGAGCGGTGTGCAGTAAACTTTCGACACCGGTCCGCGGTTTGCTTGTGTCGGCATTTCTTCGGCGGCGGCCGCGAAACGAAGATCAGGTGCGGCAGGCTGTTGAGGAGAAGCTGAGTCTCATGGACCTTCCGGGTTTCCGCACCCATCCCCGGAAGGCGAGAATGTGGACGCAAAGTTCACTTTCGAGACCAGCCCGACGCAACAGTTCGCGGCCGCCGCCTTTTTTCGACGAGTGTTACTGCACCGGAAAAACCTGCTTGCCGCCGATGTATGTTGTCAAGACTTTCGCATCCTTGATATCGTCCACTGGGCACGTCAGCAAATCGCGATCGAGCACCACTAAATCCGCCAACTTTCCCGCCTCCAGCGACCCGACCTCGTCCAAAAATACGACATAGGCGTTGTTGGCGGTGTAGAAGCGGATGGCTTGCTCGCGGGTGAGGGCTTCTTCGGGGTGAAGCTGGCCGTCGAACCATTTCGCCCGCCGCGTGATCGTGACCCACATGCCGAGGAAAGGATTGTAGGGATTGATGCTGCGGAGGGAGCCGATTTTCTGCATGTGGTCGGAGCCGCCGCCCACGATGACGCCGCTTTCGAAGAGCGATTTGAGCGGCTGGAAGTAACGGAGGCGGTCGCTGCCGAATTGGGCGGTGAGCGTGCGGGCGTCGAGGTAGAGCCAGGCAGGCTGAATGTCGGCGACGACGCCGAGCTTCGCCATTTGGTCGATCGCGTCGCGGCTCATGAAGTTGCAGTGCGTGATGCAGCCGCGAGTGGGACGGACGGGCGTTTTCTGGTTGGCTTCTTCGTAAGCCGCGAGCAGCGTGTGGATCGCGCCGTCGCCGACGCTGTGAGCTGTGAATTGGAGGCCGGACTCGACGGTGGTGGCGACGATGGCGTTGAGTTTTTCCGGCTCGATCATGAGCACGCCGCGATAATTCTCGTCGCGAATTAGATAGATATCGGAGAGGCCCCAGGGTTGGCGCATGTAGGCGCTGCCAGTGAGCATTCCGCCGTCGAGAAAGCATTTGATTCCGACGATGTGAAGTTGGTTGTCTGGCTTTCGCAGCGGATGCGCCGCGACTTTGCGTATGTCCTCCTGCACCGTTTCCAATCGGCCGCCGCCGTTGACGGCATGGGAGATCATCATGCGGAGGCTCAGGCGGCCGTCGGACTTGAGCTGCTGGTATTCGGCGATGGCGTCGGGCGAAGCGTTGCGATCGGCGACGCAGGTGAGGCCGACGGAGTTGTAGTCGCGGAAGAGTTCGACCAGGCGATCGAGCTTCTCGGCTGTCGTGGCGGATTTTGTCGAAGACTTGCTTTTGACCGAAATGGCCCGCAAGAGGCCGGTCGGCTCACCCGTCTTCGGATCTTTCTCGACGACGCCCGCGCCGGCCGGTTTGTAATCCTTGTCGATGCCGTTTTCCTTCATTGCCAGCGTGTTGAGCATTGAATCGGGACCGGTGGAAAACACGACGGGGTGATTCGGCGCGACGGCGTCGAGTTCCGCCCGAGACGGATACCGCTGCTCCTTCAGCCGCGTAATAAAAATCTGCCGGACGCTGATCCAGGAGCCTTCGGGCAAAGCTTCCGCTCGTGATTTGATGTAGGCCAGGACGTCGGCAATCGTTTCCATATCCGGCACCGGATGATCGAATTCGTGCATCGCCGCGCCGGTGGGATGCGTATGGCTGTCGATCAGCCCCGGCAACACAAATCTGCCCTGTAAATCGACGAGTTTCGTGGCATCGCCTTTGCTGGCTAATAGTTCGTCCGACTTGCCGACTTGAACGATGCGATCGCCGCGGATGGCAACGGCTTCGGCGATCGAAAAACTGCGATCGACGGTAGCGATTTTGCCGTGGTGGAGAATTAGGTCGGGGGGCTGGGCTTGAGCAGCGGAAACGGAAGCGAGGGCGACTTGAAGAGCGGCGAGGCGAAGGGAGAATAGTCGGCACATAAAACCAGGACCTCCGGTTATGAAGAAGACATCATAGCAGGCTGTGTTGGCGATTCACCGGGAGCAGGTTTGCTCCCGGCTAAGGAAGCGGAGGATTAACATGCACTACTTATATGGTTCCAAAGCTGGCGTCCCGCGGCGGCTGGTCGCCACGTTCGGCTCCGAGCAACAACTCGCGGCTTACGTCCGCTGGGCGACGCTGAAGGATTTGGGCAACCGTCAAGGCAAGTTCGAACAAGGAAGCGCCTTGGCCGGATACAATGCGTGGGAGCAATCGGCCCAGCCGCTCAGCGACGAAGACGAAACGGCCGTGTTTCACAATCCCACGCCGACGATGCTTTAAGCGCGGCCGCTGCCCAAATTCCCCACGAACGTTTACCAGCACAAATGCCTGATCGTTTTCGTTTAGAAATTACCAACCGCGATCAGTTTTTTTCGTTCATGTTGGATTCGGAAGTCGGCCTGGGCCGGCAACTTTCGCCGACGGAGCCGCTCGGCAAGCTCTATTCGCATGCCGGCATTGGCGAAAACCGGATCGCGATTGCCCCTTTCTCCGAAGTCCGCGTTTCCCGACGCCAATTGCTGCTGCGGTTAACTTCGGAAGGAATCGAGGTGCTCAACCCTTCGACGAATCCCATTCTCATCGACGGCGCCATTGAGCTGGAGCCGAACGGACATCGCGTCATCGGCAAGGAAGGACAAATCGCGTTTGGGCCATCGCGGCTCTATCAAGCTCGCGTGTCGCTGGAGAAAGAAGAATCGGTCGAGCTGCACACGCTTCCTCACGAGTCGCCCATTCCTGGAAAAAGCGACGTGGTTGGTCCAGCGGAGATGGTGGCCAGTCTTCGTCTTTCCGGCAGCAAACAAACAGAGGTTGGAAGCAAGCTGGCCTCGATCGTGGAGGTGCTGCAAAGCGCCGCGGCCGCAGGTGATTTTTTGGAGCGGGCGGCCAAGGCGGTGATCGACCTCATGAACGTCGATGCCGCCCATGTGATGCTGCTCGAAGGCGGACGCTGGCGATCACAAGCGGCCCATTACCGCAATCCGGCCAAATCCGAGGTGAAGTTTCATGCCAGTCGCCGAATGCTGGAACGCATGCGAAACGAGCGACGAGCGATATGGAGCGAAAGCTCTGGCGTCAAGAGCGGCGAATTTAGCCAGTCGGAGGTGATGGCCGTTGTGTGTGCGCCAATTTGCGATCGGGCCGGCGAGGTAATCGGGGCACTGTATGCCGAGCGGCGGTGGTCGCTGGGTGACACGACGGAAATCGGCCCGGCGGAGGCGATGTTTGCCGAGGTGTTGGCTTACACGATCGCTGCGGGCCTCGAGCGGCAGCGGCAGGAGCGCGAAGCCGTCGATCAGCGGGTGCGATTCGAGCAGTTTTTTGGCCGCGAGTTGGCCGAGCAACTCGCTCGCGACCCCGAAATTCTCACCGGCAAAGACGCGCAGGTGACGATGCTCGCCGCCGACATCCGCGGCTTTAGCGCCATCAGCGAGCGACTCGGCGCAAAGCTGACGCTGCTCTGGATTCAAGACATGCTGGAAGCGTTGACCGCAGTCGTCATGAATTACGGCGGTGTCGTGGTCGATTACATCGGCGACGAGATCATGGCGATGTGGGGCGCGCCAGTTTCCCAGTCCGATCAGGCCCGCCGGGCTTGCCAGGCGGCGCTGGAGATGCAGGTGGCACTTGGACCGCTCAACGCACGCTGGCAAAACCAACTGCAAAGCGAGATTCAAGTCGCGATCGGCGTTCACACGGGGACAGCTCAAGTCGGCAACATCGGCTCGCGGCGAAAATTCAAATATGGCGCGCTCGGCCACACGGTGAATCTTGCCAGCCGCGTGCAAGGAGCGAACAAGCATTTGCGGACGAATCTGCTAATCACCAAGGCCACGCATGACGCCCTCGGCAGCGGTTTTTTGACACGGCGGCTAGGGAGTATTCAGGTCGTCAACATTGAGGAGCCGGTCGATGTCTATGAATTGCGGCTCATGGACGACGAGCGGGGGCGAATTCTCTGCCAGCTTTATGAAAAAGCCCTGGGCGAGTTTGAGAACCAGCAATTTCGCCGGGCGGCCCGCACGTTAGGCGATTTCATTCCCAACTATGAAGATGACGGCCCGTCACACATTTTGCTGTGGCGGGCAGTCAATGGGCTGGTACAGCCGGCGGAAACATTTCAGCCTGCCTGGGCGTTGGCAGGCAAGTAAACGTCGAGCCTATGCCACCGGCTCCAAGATGCGGTGCGTCGGCACCGGCCGGCCGGGGCGGAATGATTGCGTCTGGTGGAATGTCGCGGTGGCCCCGCGCTCGCCACAAGCATCGCGGATAGCTTTTTCGACTTCGGCAGTCAATGTTTCCGGCGCGGTGGCAACGCGGGCGTTGACGACGAGCTCGGCCTCGCGAATTTCGCCCTTCGAGGGCAACGATAGCTCCGGCGGTGAAAAACTGCTGATCAGATTGACCACGCCGTAAAGGCCGTCAGCCATGCCGATCGCTTTAAGGTGCGCCGTTTCGGCGTCGATTTTGGCTAGCGACGTTTGCAGCCGTGCGATGATATCGAGGAGCAGATCGTCGAGGCGGAAAGGCTTGGTCGCGGTGACTTTCAAACTGCTGTTGAGCCAGCCGAGCTCGGCTTCGCCAACGGCGTAGGTGTCGTAATCGACGTCCATGAGCCGCTGGCCGAAGCGGCCGCGCTGATCGATGAATTCGATGAGTGCGTCGAAACCAGCGCCGGTCTTGGCGGACATGCGGATGACAGGCGTGCCCGGATATTGCTTCTGCAACAGAGCAACCAGCTCGCCGGATTCCGTCGCGGATAGCTCATCGATGCGGTTGATGACGATCAAATCGGCTTCTTCGAGCTGTTTTTTGAAGATGTAAGCCGCTTGTGGCGAGAAGCCGCCTTTTTCGACACCCTTGAGAATGCGGCTGCCGTGGCTGGGCTTTAGCAATACGGCGTACGGAGCAACATCGAATTGGGCGCTAAAAAGCTGCTGCAACGGCCGCGCGACGGTAGCGACCAGGTCGGTGCAGCTACCGACGGGCTCAGCGAGCACGGCATCGGGCTGCGCCGATTTTTCGAGCTGATCGACCGTTTCGGTCAGCTTGTTGAAATTGCAACAGAAGCACGCTCCGGCGACTTCGCCGACATCGAAGCCTTGAGCCCGTAAGCTGCTCGTATCGACAAGATCGGTGGCCTGGTCGTTGGTGACGATGCCGACTTTTTTGCCTTGCGCCTGATAATGCCGAGCCAGGCGGGCAATCGTGGTGGTTTTGCCGGCGCCGAGAAAGCCGCCGAGCATGATGAAGCGAATGGAAGACATGGAATTCACAATTTTGAATGCAGAAAGATGAATTATGAATGTTGAAAGGTGTAGGCTACGTCCGGGGCGAGAAAGCAGGGCGAATCAGATTGTCGTAGATTCCACCGCCGGCGATGGCGCCGAGGATGGGAGCGATAATATACACGCCGATGACGCCTTTCCAGCCGTTGGGGCCGGGCATGGCCGCGGCGCCCCAACCCGCGAAGTAGGTAAACAATCGCGGGCCGAAATCGCGAGCTGGATTGAGACAGCACTGCGTTAGCGGAGCAATAATCGAGATTAGCGCTGCAACGGTGAGGCCACAAACGAGCGGTGCGAGGTAGGGCGCTGGCGCGGAAGCGTTTTTATTGTCGCTGACGGCAAAAACGACGAGCGCAAGGACAGCCGTGCAAAGGACCTCGGCCATGAACGCTTGGGGAAAGTCGGCCCGCGCTTGAAATACTTCCCATTCCGATTCGAGCCACTTGCCCTCAGCCGTCAGGACACCTCCAGGGGCTGGATAAAACTCGCCGTAACACGAAGCAGTGACAATGCTCCCGAGCTCGCCGCGCTTCACGCCCATCTTATCCTCTTTTTGTTTCAAACTCGGACCATAGATCACAAACAGCGCGGCCGCAGCGACAATCGCGCCGATAAGTTGCACCACGATGTACGGTGCGACTCGCGCCCAAGGAAATCGGCCCCACACAGCCAACGCAATTGTCATCGCCGGATTGATATGTGCCCCGCTTACTCCACCGACGCTATAAGCGGCGAGCGCCACGCCAAGGCCCCAAATAATGGCCACTTGCCACAATCCCGTTTGCGAGCCCGTTAGCACAGCCGAGTGCACCGCGCCGCAGCCGAAGAGAACCAGAATGAATGTGCCGAGTCCTTCGGCGAGGTACGTGCGGAGTGAAGAGGGCATGGAGCAGGTCGAGGGAGAGGATTCTGCCGGAGATGGAAAGGGCGTCATTGTAATCAGCAACCAGTTGCAGGAAAATCGCCGACTTTTGAACGGCGCAAACCGCGAATTTCGTCGCTGGCCACGCATAAAACCCCTTGAGGCAAAGCTTTGCGGCCGGTACATTGCTGGATTCCAATTGGTGAACAGCCGCGGCCCAAAGACCGATGCCGCGAGGAGTTACGCAGTGGCAGGAACGAAATCATTTTTGGCCAAACCGGGCCAAATCGAGGAAAAGTGGCTGGTCGTCGATGCAACCGACAAGATCGTCGGCCGTTTGGCCAGCGATATCGCGATGATTCTGATGGGCAAGCATCGCCCGACTTATACGCCGCACGTGCTGTGCGGCGACTCCGTCGTGGTAATTAATGCCGAAAAAGTTCGCTTCAGCGGCAAAAAATGGGAGCAGAAGGAATACACCTGGTTCACGGGCTACACCGGCCTGCGAGCAGAAACGGCCGAGCGGCGGCTGGCCCGTCATCCGGATCGAATTCTTCGCGATGCCGTGCGGCGAATGTTGCCCAAGAACAAGCTGGCGTTCAAAATGATTCAGCGGCTCAAAATCTATGCTGGCACGGATCATCCACATCAGGCTCAGAATCCGCAAAAAGCTGAACTGGGCGTGAAGTAGCTTCAAAAACTACTCACTTACTCACCACTCACCGCAGCAAGTCAATAAGACGACGTAACCGAATACCAACATGGCAGTAGCAAAAAAAGATAAGGTCAGCGGCGATTGTCTCGGCACCGGCCGGCGGAAGAAGGCGATCGCTCGCGTTCGCATCCGTAGCGGCAGCGGAAAAATCACGGTTAACGGCCGCGAGATGAACGCGTACTTTCCCGTGATCGCGCAGCAACAAGCGGTAGTAGACGCGCTCGACGCGACGGGCAAACGCGAGCAGGTCGATGTCATCATCACTTGCTCCGGTGGCGGACCGAACGGCCAGGCCTTTGCCTGCAAGATGGGCATCGCCCGCGCTTTGTTCGCGCTCGACGCCGAGACGTTCCCGACGCTTCGCGACGGCAACTACCTGACCCGCGACTCGCGCATGAAGGAACGCAAGAAGTACGGCCTGCGTGGCGCCCGCCGCGGCGTGCAGTTCTCGAAGCGGTAAAACGTAGGCGAGCGGGAGGCGTTAGCCTCCCGGTGGTACCGAATTACCGGATCACTCAGGCCCGCACCCGTGGCGGCATTGGAAAATTACCGGGGGACTTACGTCCCCCGCTCGCCTTTCTACCCCACCGTCTGCTCATCCGACGTCATTTGCCGCACGACCATGTCGTAGTAAACTCCGCCGGCGCTCATCAGCTCTTGATGGGTGCCGCGCTCGATGATCCGGCCGTCTTCCATCAGCAGAATCAGATCGGCGCGGCGGATTGTCGACAGTCGATGGGCGATGACGAACGTCGTGCGGCCGGAGAGGAGGGTGGCCATTGAGGCTTGAATGAGCTGCTCGCTCTCGGTGTCGAGGTTGCTGGTAGCTTCGTCGAGAATCAGGATTTGCGGCTTGGCGAGAATGGCCCGGGCAATCGCCAGTCGCTGCTGTTGGCCACCGGACAGCTTGACACCCCGCTCGCCGATGAACGTATTGTATTTTTCTGGCAGCCGATCGATGAATTCGTGCGCATTGGCCCGCATGGCCGCGTCGATCACTTCTTCATCGCTGGCGCTGTGCCGGCCGTAGGCGATATTGTCGCGTACCGAGCCGTCAAAGAGGAAAACATCTTGTTGGACGATCGCTAACAGGTCGCGATAGCTGCGAAGACGGAAATCGCGGATGTCGGTGCCGTTGAGCACAATTCGCCCGCGTGTAGGATCGTGAAAACGTGCCACGAGATCGGTCACCGTCGTCTTCCCGGCGCCGCTGCGGCCGACCAATGCGACCACCGACCCACCGGGCACAAACACATTGAAATCACAAACGACCGGGCGGCCCTCGCGATACTCGAACTCGACATTTTCCATGCGGATTTCTTCGACGACGGCCGGGGCATCGACTGCGTTCGGCTTGTCGGGCATATCGACGCCCATCGCGAGGACTTCGAACACGCGTTCCATTGCCGCCAACGACCGCTGCAGCTCGGAAAACGAATTGACGATGTTCCAAACGGGGTTGAGCAGCAGAAACGTGTACCATTGAAACGCCATGATGTCGCCGACGGATGCCCGGCCGACCAGGTTCAAATAGCCGCCATACCAAACGATCACCACGTTGACCCCCGAAACGAGCAGGCCCCACGAAGTCCACAGCACCAACTCGCGCCGGTGGGCGAACAGCTCTTTGCGTAGCACCGTATGCCGCCCTGCGAGGTATTCGAATGTCTCGCGCATTTCGCGACCAAACGCCCGCACCACGCGAATGCCCGAAAATGTCTCGCCGACGCGGCCATCGATCACCTCCACATCCTTGCGGACCGCGCGATAAATCGGCCGAATCCGCCGCGCAAAGACAAAACTCATCAGCATCGCGCCGGGAATGATCGCGAGGGCCATGAAGGCCAAGCGGGCATTGAGCGTGAACAAAATGCCGACGGCAATTGCCAGTCGGAGTATCGAAATGGCCGGCGAGACAATTGCCATCTGCAAAAGGCCGGTGGTCGTATCCACGTCGCCCGACAATCGCGACAGGATGCCGCCGGTTTTCATATCCCAGAGCCTCGAGAGCGGCAGATGTACGAGCCGATCGAACAGGCTCTTGCGTAGAGAAAGCATCACGCGAATGTTCAAAATCCGCTGGCGGTAGTCTTTCACGACGCCGATGCCGTGTGAAACGATGACCACAACCAAAAAGAACGCACCAGCCATTTGTAGATAGGCCAGGCGGGTCGCAGCTTCCAGGCCGGTATTGAGCAGCACCCGATCGACAATGAACCGCATGAACAGCGGCTCAGCCATCTCCAGGCCGGCAGTCATGAGCGCCAAGATTGCGAGCGTGACCACCGCAAATCGATACGGCCATAGCCAGGCCATGTATTCGCGCAAATACTCGCGGCGTTTGCCCTTTTTAAGGCCAAAGGCCGCCAGCCCCTTCGATTGCTCCTTCTCGGCCTTCTTTTCCTCCGACTTCTCTTCGCCGTTTTTCCCCTCACTGATGTCATCCAGCCGCCGGGCTTTGTAATCTCCCACGAATTTCAAATACCGGAGCCGCGACGACCGCGGCTGACGAGCGGCGGCGGACGTGGAACTTGAGATATCGGAATGGAACTGCTCGGTCATACGGCGATCGATAGCGCCTTTGAGGAAATAGTCAGCGCATTGGACTGAGATCTAATCAAGCCACAAAGAAACAACGCAACAAAGCCACGAAACCAGCTTGCTCAAAGTGATGGTCAGCCGTGAGTGCTTCTTGAATCCCTCGTTCTTCCATTACCACAAACGAAATGCAATCGGTGAGCGACCAATCCTTGTCTGGCCTTTTGACGTATAACTTCACACCCCGGTCGAACAGTTCCTGTGCCGGTGGAACGACGGTTCCGTCTGGTTCCGCGTAGAGGTCGGCCAGAATCGTGTGAAACAAATGACGGTCGAATGTATCTGCCAGCCCGTCGGCAATTTCGGTCAAAATCCAAGCTGTGGTAATTAGCGGGCCAGTCCGGGAATTTGCCAATGCGATGGCCTTGCCATGAGCAGCATCGCGCGGATTGATGATGGCCAGGAAGAAGAACGTGTCTG
Source organism: Pirellulaceae bacterium (assembly GCA_036496265.1). Classification (GTDB taxonomy): domain Bacteria; phylum Planctomycetota; class Planctomycetia; order Pirellulales; family Pirellulaceae; genus CAYLLN01. Next base: position 17,848 of record DASXLL010000386.1, read on the forward strand.
CAAAAACCGGCCTCATCGTTTAGGCGACCCATGAATGTAGTGGTCGTGCTGAGAAGCCATATCAGAGGGCAAACTCGTTGCCTTTCCAATGACGTTTTTGAATTTATCCGCCAACGTAGGTTCTGGCGCGGCAAGCGGAACGATTTGGACGCGAGTTCCCTCCGGCAGCGCCGCATTGCCATCCAAAACAATCACTCCGCCAGCGACATGTCCTTCGAATTCCATGAAAGCCACCTATTGATACACACATCATGAGCTACTTGCTGAACACATTCTACCTTGTTTGCGTTTACTTTGTGGCTTCTTTTTCTATCTTCCTGAATCGCACAAAATACGACTCTTTCAAAATGCCCTTTCGCTCTTCGACCTGCTCAAAGCCCGCGTCGAGAATCTCTTTCGTGAACACCTCCTGCCCAGCGCGGACGTGATTCATGACGAAATCGGAACTGACGCCGGGGATGCGCTGAAAATCGATGAGAATGACTTCGCCGCCGGGCTTCAGCGCCTCGTGAATCGAGCGCATCGTCTTGCTCGGGTACTCGAAGTGATGGTAAGCGTCGCAGATGAATGCCAGATCGATCGACGCTGGCGGAAGATTCGCGGAGTCAGGCTGGCAAACGACACCGACGACATTCGTTATGCCGTCGGCTAGAGCTTGCCGCTCAATGTGTTTCACGAAATTCTCGGCGATATCGACCGCAAACACTTTGCCTTGCGGCCCCACGATTGGCGAAAAAAGTCGGGTGAACAGGCCCGTGCCGGCCCCGATATCCGCTACCGCCATTCCGGGCTTAAGCCCGATGGCTTCGATGACTTGAAAGCGATGGTCATAAGGATCACGACCGTCGCGCTCAAACCGTCCGATAAATTCGCTGACGGTCGGATTCTCGAACGATTTGTTGACGCCCGGATTGACGCTCTTGTCTTGGGCCAACGAAAGCGACGACCACGCGCAAATCGCGGCAATAACAATCATTAGTGACGTGATGCGTTTGCTTAACAATGACATTCGCATTTGCTCCGCTTTCAACAGTGAGTTGATCACTGAACGAACCTACGCCGTCAGAATAGAGCAGCAACCACGCTGCGGCAATTGAGTTGAGTCGCGTTCCAAGTTACGATGCGACTCGAAATAAAAAATGAGTCGCCGCGCGAGAACGAACATCATTAGATGACGACATTTGGATTTCTGATCGACAACCGTAAATGCATCGGTTGTCATGCCTGCACCGTGGCCTGCAAAAGCGAGCACCAGGTGCCGCTGGGCGTCGATCGCACGTGGGTCAAGTACATCGAGAAGGGCGAATTTCCGAATAATCGCCGGCTGTTTAGCGTGATGCGGTGCAATCACTGCGAGTTCGCGCCGTGCGTCACGATCTGCCCGGTCACGGCCCTCTACAGCCGGGACGACGGCGTCGTCGATTTCAACTCCGACCGCTGCATTGGCTGCAAAGCTTGCATGCAGGCCTGTCCCTACGATGCCCTTTATATTGATCCCGACACCGACACAGCCGCCAAGTGCAATTTCTGCACGCACCGCCTCGAAGTCAGCCTTGAACCGGCTTGCGTCGTCGTCTGTCCCGAGCAAGCCATCGTCTGCGGCGACCTCGACAATCCCACGAGCAAAATTTCGACGCTCATCAAGCGCCATCCGGTGCAAGTACGTAAGCCGGAGAAGGGAACGAAGCCGAAGCTGTACTACATCGATGGCGACGAGGCGTCGCTCGTTCCCAGCCGTACTCGTGCCGATGATGACGACGGAATTTGGAGCAGGCGCAGTCCCGCCAAGTCGGACGGCTCACCCGCGGCTGAAGGTAATGGGGTGGCTGTGGCCCGCGCAGCGGACCACAGCAGACCGGCGTTGGCCTCTGGCCACTCCCAGCCACCCGCAGCAAGTGTCGCCGACGCAAGACGCGTTTACGACGTTCGGCCTCGTGCACCGGCATGGGGCTGGCCAGTCGTCGGCTACACGTGGACCAAATCAATTGCGGCTGGAACGGTGCTCTGCGTAACGGCCGCCCGACTGCTGGCCGGTCCAGAACAATCGTCGGCAATCTCGCTCGCAATGGGATTTGTCTCGCTGCTGTTCCTAGGGATAACGACGGTGCTGTTGGTCGTCGATTTGAAGCAGCCCCAACGATTTCTGTATGTGCTACTGCGGCC
>DASXLL010000387.1:0-5303 GCA_036496265.1 Pirellulaceae bacterium
ATTCTGGATTCCCGGGCATTTTCGGCTATTCATCAGCCACATAACTGCGGACAAAGAACGCGCGACGAGACTAAAGGGGCATTTGTCGAACTATGCCGTATCGTGCTTTATAGCGCATGAAGATATTGAGCCGACTAAGGAGTGGCGCAGCGAAATCGAGAAGGCACTTTTCTCGATGGACGGGATGGTCGCAATATTGATGGAGGGCTTTCCTAAGAGTGATTGGACGGACCAGGAAGTTGGTGTTGCTTTGGGACGTGGCATCGCTGTACTGCCGATTCGTTCAAATGTGGATCCGTATGGACTAATGGGAAAGTATCAAGGAATTCAAGGGAGCAACCGATCAGTTAGCGACGTTGGGGACGCGATCTTGATAACGCTGTTGAAGAATTCAAAGACACGCCAGCGGTTTGTCGCCTGCCTGATTGAACAGCTATTAGCGAGTTCAAGTTCGTTTGATGCATTTTTGAAGCTCGAAGTTCTCGAAAAAGCAGACGAGGTCGCATTAGAAGAACTTTCGCGCGTGCAGGAGCAGGCGGGTGCAAACGCGATTCTCCGCGACGACGCACAGATACGCGAAAAACTTAATACGCTACTTCAAAAGCATGGGGCGGATCCGGTGAAGATAAAGGTAGACGCGAGCAAGCCAAAGGACGATGACATTCCGTTCTAGTTCCCATCGGGGCAATTGCGGTCTCGTATCGAAGAATAGTTGCGGTCTTATTGGCTATTTTCAATTCACATCTTACAAGCCAAGAGTATGACGCAGAGCGGCATCTAGCGAAGTCTTGTCCGGCATCTCTCCCAAACGACGATCGATCTCAGTCTCCAATGCCGTCGCAAGGTTGTCGGTCATGATGACCGAGTCCGTGCGCAAAGCCATCTGCTGTCCTTCGGGCGAGGATCGTAATACAGTCACGCGACTTGGATGCCCGGCCCGCGTCATGTTGCTGGAAATCATGGCAATGATTATCTGCGGCAAACCTGTTTGCAGGTTGTCAGCCTGGATGACCAAGGCGGGGCGGCGCTTGGCGGTGCGCAGATTCGAATCGGGATAGAGAACCAGCACGACGTCGCCGCGGTTAAACGGCATCGTAGGCATCCATTTCGGGGCGGTTCCAATCATCAGCGAACGGCTTCAGTCGCTGTCGCAGGTTTGCGGCCTGAGCTTCGTTGACACCGCGTGCAGTTAAGTCTACCAGGGCGGAATCCACAAGCGTACGCCGCTGTTCTAAAGCATCGAGCGCCTCGTTGAGTACCTCGGCTGGTGTATGGTAGATGCCGAGGGCAATTTGGGATTGGACGCGCTGGTCGATATCAGGCGGCAGCTGGTAAGTCATTTTGAGCCCTCCGCCGATATTTTAGTCGTGGTTCGGCCCAGAGTCGAGAACAACGCGGTCCGCTATCGGCGGTCGCGGCTTTGCCGAGTTAGTCCACTTCTTTGGCGTTGATCCAGCTCATGAGTTTGCGGAGCTTGGCGCCGGTGACTTCGACGGGGTGCTGCTTGTCCTTCGCCTTCATGGCTTTGAAGTTCTTGCCGCCGCTCTTGGCTTCTTCGATCCACTCCTTGGCGAACTTGCCTTCCTGAATCTCTTTCAGGATCTTTTTCATTTCCTTTTTCGTTTCATCCGTGACGATGCGCGGGCCGCGGGTGTAGTCGCCGTATTCGGCGGTGTTCGAGATGCTGTAGCGCATGTAGTTGAGGCCGCCTTGGTAGAAGAGGTCGACGATCAGCTTGAGCTCGTGCATGCATTCGAAGTAGGCCATTTCGGGTTGGTAGCCGGCTTCTACCAATGTTTCAAAACCGGCCTTCACGAGCGCGCTCGCGCCGCCGCAGAGGACGGCTTGTTCGCCGAAGAGGTCGGTCTCGGTTTCTTCCTTGATCGTGGTTTGGATGACGCCGCCGCGGGTGCCGCCGATCGCTTTGGCGTAGGCCATGCCGATCTTGAAGGTTTCGGGGCTCGCGCCTTCGCTGGTGGCGATGAGGCAGGGGACGCCGCCGCCGGCGACGAATTCGCTGCGAACGAGATGGCCGGGGCCTTTGGGGGCGACGAGCAGTGCGTCGTGGCCCGCGGGCGGCTTGATGAAGCCGAAGTGGATGTTGAAGCCGTGGCTGCACATGAGGATGGCGCCGGGCTTCAGGTTTGGTTTGATTTCTTTTTCGTAGAGGTCGCCCTGGAGCTCATCGGGGACGAGGATGTTGATGACGTCGGCTTGCTTGGCGGCGTCGGCGGCGCTGACGGGCTTAAAGCCGTGGCTGATGGCGAGGTCGTAGTTCTTGCCGCCGGGGCGCTGGCCGATGACGACGTTGACACCGGAGTCGCGGAGGTTCTGGGCCTGAGCGTGGCCTTGCGAGCCGTAGCCGATGATGGCGACCGTTTTGCCTTTCAGGGCGGAGAGGTCGGCGTCTTTGTCGTAATAGATTGTGGCAGCCATGAATTACTCCGGGGAAGATTCACCACAGAGACACGGAGGGCACGGAGAAGAGAAGTTTTTTATCCGCAGATGGACGCAGATTAACGCAGATGAAAGGCAATATGAATTTGCCTTAGTAATTATCTGTGTTCATCCGCGTTTATCTGCGGCTCCTTGCTTGTCTTCTCCGTGTGTCCTCCGTGTCTCTGTGGTTAATGAATTGGAATTGTTTTGTTAAGCGTCGCCCGCGTATTTTTTCAGGCCGCCGGTGCCGCTGTTGTTACTGCGGTCGATGCTGCGGATCATTGCGATTCGGCCGGTGCGGACGAGTTCGACGATGCCGAAGGGGCGCATCAGGTCGATGAAGGCTTCGATCTTTTTTTCCTGGCCGGCGATTTCGACCGTTACTTCGTCGTGGGCGACATCGACAATGCGGCCACGAAAGATCGAAGCCAGCTCGCGAATCTCGGCGCGCTGACCTTCTTTCATCTTGACCTTGATCAGCATCAGGTCGCGTTCGACGTGGTCGCGCGAGCTGACATCGTCGACACGAACGACGGTGACGATTTTTTCGAGCTGCTTGCGAACTTGTGCCAGCACGCTATCGTCGCCGACGACGACGAACGTCATCCTCGAGAGCCGAGGGTCTTCGGATTCGCCGACGGCAAGGCTATCGATGTTGTAGCCGCGCGAGGCGAACATGCCGGCCACGTGGGCCAGCACACCGGGGACGTTTTGAACGGTGGCGGATAGGACGTGACGCATTGGCCCAGCGAACTCCAAAAGCAGGTGAATCCTCGATAATATCTGTCGAGGGACCCGCCCGCAACCGGCGAGGTTCGCGGTCGGCGGGCGATTTAATGGGCGTTGCGTGCTACCGCCCGGAATAATTTCATTCGATCACTTCCAAGAATCTTTATACTGGCACGAACAACTGGCGGGCAGCGGTGTATTTCATCCCTACTGGGTGCGTCGATGCAAGACTTTTTATGGTTGTTGGCTCAGGCTTCGGTCGATCCGGGTACTTCGTGGTCAAATCGAATTGGAACCGGCGAGATCATACCGATATTTGTGATCGGCGCCCCGCTGGTTGTTGTTGTGCTAGCGCTGGCGTTCTCGCTCATCAACAAGCTTCATCGCCGCAACGCCGAGATCGCGTTCAAGCGCGAGATGCTCGACCGCGGTCTATCGGTCGATGAGATCGAGCGCATGCTGGCGGCGAAGTCGAACGACGCGAAGAAGTAGTTACTCGCGCGGTGGTGGGCCATCGCCTGCTCCTGGCGGCGGACCGCGCCGGCCACGTCGTCCTGGTGGAGAGCCGCCGGGGCCATCAGGGCCGCCGGGTGGTGGGCCGAGATGCTTTTCGAATGAGCTGTCGGGTGTGCCGCGGAAGAAGCGGGGGACGAAAGGGAACGCGTCGCCTACGACGTAGTAATAGGTGCCGTCGGCGAATTCGGGGGTGACGCCTTTGCGGCCGTTGCACTCGTCGAGGTCGCCGCTGCCTTTGGTGAACTCATAGTCTTGTACGAACGTGCCGTCGTATTTGCCGCCTGGGCCGTCGTCACCTTTGGGTCGGTTGCCTTTTTTAAGGTGGTAACTCGACTTGAGCTTCTTGATGGGCGAGGAACCGTCGTCCGCTTTTTCGTAGCCGTACTCGGCGTAGATCGGAAAGCCATCGGCGGCATAGCCGATGAGGAGCATGTCTTTTCCGGCGGGACCTTTCTCGGTCCGTAGCCGACTGATGAGGCCGGTAGGCAGGCCGTGGTAGTGATAGGCGCCGGTCGGCTGGACGTGGGCGTGGTTGGCGTCGATGCCGAGATTCATTTTCCCCATGCCGTCGTAATTCCAAATGCGGTCGCGTTCGTCGCCCGGGCCGCGGCGCGTGTTGGGGCCGGGACGGCTCACGATTGGATCGCCTGGTCGCCAAACCTCGGCCGTCCCGGGATCGAATACGACGCCGTTGACCGCGACGCCGAAGATATAGCGGTCGATCGGGCGCGGCTCGTCACTCGCCTTTGGTTTGAGCGGCATTTCGAAATGGTATTTTTGCGCGCTGATTGAATTCGGATTGCCACGGTTGGGGAACTGGCCGGGCTTGTGATCGGGCAGGCCGTTGGCATCAATGATGCGCTTGTCGCCGGATGTCTTGATCGTGGCGTGGCTCGTCTTGTCGGAGCCGTGGCGGTCGGCATCGTCGTCTTCATGGGCGAAGGCTGTGGTAACAGCCGTCGCAATTAGGCAGGCGAACAGTAGCGTCGTGCAGCGTCGCATGGCGTCGAAATTCCTGTGGATGGGTGGGTGCTTTCAGCGGTTGCACGGGTCCGCCCCTACAACCGTCAAAGTTTACCACGCAGATGACATCGTCGGGCAAAATGGCCCGCAAATCCCGGACGACCGGTCTCTAGTGATTAAACGTTACAACCGTTTCTTCCGATACGTCTAATGACCCACTTCTCTGCCACTTCTCATTCGAGACTCAGCGCTGGCCAGGGACGACAGACCCAGACCCGCACAGTTTATCTCTTCGCAAAGGTAATTTACATGGCATTCAAAACGGGCGGCCGTAAATGCAAGTTTGAATCGTTGGAAAATCGCCAGATGATGGCGGGCGACGTGGTGGCCAGTGTTCACGCCGGCACGCTGTTTATCAAGGGGGACAACCTTAGCAACGGAATCACGATCACGGCCGGTGCGATTCCGAACCAGGTTATCATCACCGGCACGACTGTCGCCGGCAGCGGCACGACAGTGAACGGCCTGACCAATACACCCGTAGCGGTCAACAACGTTACGAAGAGCATGAAGATCAACATGCAGGCCGGCAACGATGTCGTCACGGTCAACAACCTCACAGTGAATGGTTCGACGAAAATCAAGGGCGGTGCTGG
>DASXLL010000388.1:0-3450 GCA_036496265.1 Pirellulaceae bacterium
ATTCGGCAATTGGGGCGGGCCTGTTGGCGCTGGGCTTATTCGCCGGCATGTTTTTGCCGAGGTTTTCCACAACACCTGCAATCAGCGTCCCGGTTTCCGCGGCTGAGCCGCTCGCCGTCCTGCCGGCTAATTCGGGCTCGATCTGGTCGGTTTCGTTCGATCCCACGAGTGACATGCTCGCCATGGCGGTCGAGGACGGGACAGTGCGGGTGTGGGATTGGCCGAAGAAGACAATCCAAGAGACGCTGGATGCCCATCGCGGCACCGTCTGGGTCTCCAAGTTTTCGCCCGACGGCAAATTGCTGGCAACGGCCGGCGACGACGGACTATTGAAAATCTGGAATCGGTCGAAGCAAGAGCCGCTGAAGATTTTTGAGCGCCCGAATGCTGTGCGCGGTCTGGCCTTCGGCAATGAAGAAAGACTGTTCGCTGGTGATCGCGGGGGCGGGCTGCACGTGTGGTCGATGGATGCCAGCGAGCCGCTGCTGACGGCGCAGCAGCCGGGGGCGGTGTATGCGGTCGCCCTTTCCGCCGACGGCAAAACACTGGCTTCCGCCGGCAGCGAAAAGACGATCCGGCTGTGGAACGCTGACACGCTCACGCAACGGCTGCCGCTGGAAGGGCACGCGGGGCCGGTGTATGGCTTGTCGTTCAATCCCGGCGGCGATCGGCTCGCATCCGCCGGCTGGGACGGAACGATTCGCATTTGGGATCCATCGATCGGCAAATTGCTGCATTCCTGGAAGGGTCAAAGCGGAGACATCTGGTCGGTCGCCTTTTCGCCAAAGAGCGGCAACCTCGCCACCGGGGGAACTGACGGCTCGGTTCGCATTTGGAATCCCTCAACCGGCAAGCTGCTCGCGACGTATCTGGGCCACAAAACGACCGTCCATTCGATTGCCTTCAATGGCGATGGCTCGCTGCTCGCTTCTGGCGGCCGCGATGGCGCCGTGAGAATTTGGAAGGTGGACTAATTGCCGGGCGATTATGTTCTTGACATCAGCAGCCACTTCAAGTGTTCGTCAGTGAACACGAATTTGTCGCGCGATATTTTGGTGATGTCGAAATGAGTTGCCAAATCCGCCGCTGCGACTGATTGTGGGTGCTCGATGAGCCCCGCCGAGTGAGCCAGGACTCCGATGAGCCGCTCTGGTTGCACGCCGGTGTCGCGCAGCGTGGAAAGGCGCGTGTCGCCGTGGCGCTTAGCGAGGCGGCGGCCGTCAGGGCCGACGACGAGAGGAACGTGTGCGAATTGGGGCGGTTGCCAGTCGAAGAAATCGTAAAGTTCGAGCTGGCGAAAAGCGCTGGGGAGGAGATCGTCGCCGCGGAGGACCTCGGTGATGCCCATGGCATGGTCGTCGATGACGACGGCGAGTTGGTAGGAAGGTGAGCCGTCAGTTTTGGCGATGACGAAATCGCCGAGATCGGTGGCGGGGTTGCAGGTTTGGGGGCCGGCAAGTGCGTCATGGAAGCGACGCGTCGTTTTGCTCGCACGAAGTCTCCAGGCGAATGGGACTGATAAGCTTGCAGCATCCTCCACGCATCGACCCACGCACGTGCCCGGATAAATTGGGCCTTCCTGTCCCACGTGCGGAGCGCTCGCCGCGGCCTCCACATCGGAACGCGTGCAAACGCAGGGATAGACTCGCTCAACGGCTTTGAGCTGTTCGAGCGCGTCGTGGTAGAGGCCTAGCCGCTGCGTTTGCACGTAGGGCGCGTGCGGTCCGCCAATATCTGGACCCTCATCCCAATCCAAACCTAACCATTGCAAATCCTCGATCGCCTGCTCGGCCGCGCCGCGCTTGATGCGTGGTGAATCGATGTCTTCCATTCGCAGGATGACTCGCCCGCCGCGGGAGCGGATCGAGAGCCAGGCCAGGAGATACGTGCGCGCGTTACCGACATGCTGAGCCCCGGTCGGAGAAGGGGCCAAACGGCCGATCGGAGGAATAGCCGTGTTCATCGCTAAGTTTCTGTCACTGCTAAGCTATGCTCACACTATGTTTCGCGTCGCCTATCATCCTCGCTATAACCTGGGCTTTCCAGGTGCTGGTCGGCTGCATCCTTTCGATCTTCGCAAATATGCGCGGGCTTGGCAGGTTTTGAAGAAGTCGCTGGGCCGAAAGCTGCAAGAAGCCCATCTGCCGGTGACTGAGCCAATAAATGACGAGCAATTGGCTCTAGTCCACACGAAGCAGTACCTTAAGTCACTCCGCACTTCAGGCGTCGTGGCCCAGGCGCTCGAAGTGCCGTCATTGCGACGAGCACCGTGGTGGATGCTCGATCGATTTGTTTTGCAACCGATGCGCTGGGCAACGGCCGGAACAATCATCGCGGCGAAAGCGGCGTTGCAACATGGCCTCGCGTTCAACCTGGGCGGCGGATTTCATCACGCAAAGCCCAACGCTGGCGAGGGATTTTCCATCTACAACGACATTGCGCTGATGGTTCGCGTTCTGCGGCAGAGCGGTCAACTCGCCGAAACCAACCGCGTGGCCTACATTGATCTCGACGCCCATCAAGGCAATGGCGTAGCTTGCTGCTTTCGCGATGATCCGCGAGTTTTCTTGTTCGATATCCATAATGGAGCGATCTACCCGTTCCTAGATCTCGAAGCCCGAGAAAGAATTGACTGTTTACTGCCGATTCGCTCGGGCTTGCGAGGCGAAGCCTACTTGAGCCTGCTTCGCGAACGCCTGCCGCCGTTTCTTGATTCGGTCAGTCATTCGGCAACCGTCGGACTGGCGATTTACAACGCGGGGACCGATGTTTTGGAAGGCGATCCTTTGGGTGGTCTTTCGCTGTCGATGGATGACGTTCTGGCTCGTGATCGTTTCGTCTTGGAAACGTTCCGAGAGAGGAAACTCCCGGCCGTCGTGTTAACCAGCGGTGGCTATACGCCGGTTAGTTATCAGGCCGTCGCACAAATGATTCTCGCTGCGGCCGAGCACTGACTTACCGCCACCGAAAAGTCCATAGCGCAATCGTGAAGGTGAGCACACAGTACGCAGCCATGATCGCTGCCTGCGGCCACAGAGCGAGGAGCGATTGGCCTTCCAGCATCACGCCGCGGAGGGCCTGGTTGAGCGCGGTGAGCGGCAGGGCGTTAATCAGCGGCTGAATCCATTCCGGAAATCGCTCGGAGGAGAAGAAGACGCCGGAAAGTATCCACATCGGCAGCATGACGAAGTTCATGACGCCGGACACGGATTCGATCGTTTGCACGCGGGCGGCGACCAAAAGGCCAATGCCGGCAAACATCGCGCCGCCGAACAAGACAGTGACTGCCAATTCCGCGTAGTTGCCGCGCGAGCTGACCCCGAAGACGAGATAGCCGAAGATCAACAGAATGAGGATGTCGGTGAGCGTGAAGAACAGCCGGCTGCACATCACGGCGAGCAAAAAGTCGCTTTTGCGCATGGGCGTGGCCAAGAAACGTTTCAGCAGCTT
>DASXLL010000389.1:0-22075 GCA_036496265.1 Pirellulaceae bacterium
CCGGCGCAAAAATAGTCGTTCGCGATCGCCGGATCATCCAAGTTGGCGACAACGACGCAGTCTGGGATGTGGTCGCTTTTCAAGTCGAAGGCGAGCCCCAGCCCACCCGAGTGGAAGCCCGCTGCCACCTCAAGCTTGGCCACCAGGAATTCACAATCGACGGCAGTCACATCGATTCGCGCAGCGATCGCGCCGCTGCCGACTTCGATGAATCAGTGGCCGAATTCCTGAAAATCATTCAGTCGTTCCGCCTCGTCGCTCCGCCACTATGAAGCAGCGCAAACCCGGTGGCAGCGCAACAACGCTGACTATTTGACCGTGATTGAGCCGTCGTTTTCGACAATGATCGTCTTATTCGTGTTGGCAAGGTTTCGCAGATGATCGACGGTCTTTTGCGTCACCCGAAATCGCTGCGGGCCACCCACAACGCCCCCCGGTGCCGGAACCGACTCAAACTTCAGTTCGGTCAAACCGTTGATCACATAGGATTGCGCTTCCGTAATCCAGAAGTTTGCGCCCAAAACCGTTGATGCCGCGCAAACCACAATTGCAATTGCGAACTTTCGCATGTTCAAACTCCGAGTACCGGAACAGGGAAGAAATGAGCCGCCAATATAGCAGCCAATAACTAATCCGATCCTGCTCATCGTCGTCGGCGGCGAGTGCGTGCCCATTTCGAGGCGCCGGCTGGATCATGTCAATCTTCGGCGCAATGATCGTGGTTTGGGCCGGGTTGTATATGAAGTCGCGCGGTGGTCCAACCGTGCCGCCAGCCTAAGTCGCACGCGGCGGGCGTGGCACTCCCTGGTCATGCGATGGTAGGGCCTTAGAGCGCTTCGTGTTCAAGCGGCTGCTTCGTTAGCGATTCCAGCGCTGCCGCCAGTTCACCGAAGCTGGTGGGAAGCTGGACCACCGATTCGCAGGAAATCTGATGCGTCAGCAATGGCGAATTGCAAACCAGCCAGCGATTGCTCGCAGCGACCGCGTCATCCAGGAACCATTGCAAACGGTCGGGGGAGACATCGAGGCAATTGACGAGAATCGATTCCGCTTGGCAGGCGTCAGCGCGGGAAACTGGCTCGACCGTGATACCGAGAGCCTGCACCAACGCAATCAGTGGATCGCGGTAATCGGGCGTGAGCCGGAAGTACCGGATCGGCAGCGAATTCAGACAACCGTTCTCGATGCCGTTTGCTGCAGAACCTAGAAATGGCGCCGTAAGCTGAGCGAGCTCTGCCCGTATTTCTTCGACGAGCAGCCAGATATCGCCCAATTTGAGACGACAAATCGTATCGAATGCCGGAAACTCGATCCCATACCAGCGCTCGAAGCTGCCCACGGCCAGATCCCCGAGAAATTCCGCGGTCCGCAGTTGTTCTACCTTTAACCGAACGGGGCCTGTCAGCGAGAAAATGTCCGCATAAGACAAACCACAGTATTGCAGCGGCTTGTAAAGTCTTGGGGGGAATTTGCAGAGAGAGAGAATGCCGGCCATTGCTCGCGCCGGAGTCATCGACAAACAAGCTCGCTCTGCAGCCGGCAGTGACTTTCCATGATGCTGGCAATAGTCGATTACTTTCGAGTAGACGCCAGGTAGCGAAATACTAAGTAGTGGACGACTGAGCGGCAATAAAAGAGCGCAAATAAACAAGCCCTCATCATCGTTCCCTATTTGAGCTGCCGGATTCAGGCATTTCACGGCGATACTGCTGGCCAGACAACGGCGCCAAACAGCATCGCAATTCGTCCAGATGGAACCAGCTTGTGCCAATTCGTCAAGCGAGGTCGTCTTCAGCGCCAGTTCGCCGATTTGACGATCGCCGACCCGATTAACGGCATCCTCAAGACTCGCCACCCGCTGGACGTTTGCCTTGCCGATGCCCAGATTTGCGAGCCTTAGCACATGGGCAGTGAGCAAAGGATCGTGAACAATGGTCCGAGCTATTTCCAAGCTTGAAAGCGCATTCCCTCGAAGTGAATTCGCAATGTGTCGCGCTGGTTTGAAAACAGGAAGCGTCTTAGCAATGGAGTCGAGTTGATCTTGAATTTGATCCGCTCGAATTGGTGAATGCCCAAGCTCGGAAGTTCCGACCGAATCGGACGCTGCCGCGGCCTGCTTTTCCCGCTGCCGTCGCTCGCACAGCGCCTGGATTTTCACACCCAGTAGATTTAGATCCGCTGGTTTGAAATTGACGTCGTCCACGCCTCGTGCAATCAAGTCCTTCACGAGCCTCGGTTCCAAGACGCCCGTTAGTACGACGACCAGCGGTCGGCCTGGGCCACGGCTGACCACGTCCATTGCCAGGGCGTGTCCGTTTCGTCGCGGCATTCGCAGATCAGTGACAACCACATCGAACGGCTTCTTCAAGCTCGAATCAGCGATGTCGCCGTCGGCTGCCGTTTCACACTCAAATCCTACATCCGTGAGCGCAGTGAACATTGCTTCGCGAGCAAACAAATCGTCATCGACGATCAGTGCGCGATAGTTCGTAGTCATGACTCGCCAGGCCCGTGTATGGGGTTTTGGGAAACGCCAGGATTGAAACGAGAATTGCAGACGGAAAGCGGAAAAGCGCTCCGCCGCTTTATCAACTTTAGCTGGCGAAATTCACTACCAAGCCACGGGAAAATTCCCTACGGAGCGTTTATTGCGGACAGGCGCAGGCGAACCCCGTCCATTCAAGTTCAATCCAAGAGGGTTAATTGGAGTGCCAATTGAGTCGGATTATCCACTCCCATTTTTTCGAGAACCTTGGCGCGATGATTGTCCACCGTCTTGGAGCTAATCGATAATTTGTGACCAATTTGCTTTGCCGAATCGCCGCTTGCCAACAGCCGCATGACATCGCGTTCGCGGTCGGTCAATCGTTCGATTCGGCGCTGAGTCTCCACGTTCTGCGAACGTTTTTGCCGGTTGGCGACATCCCGCTCGACTGCTTCGCGAATTCGTCGCCCCAGCAGTTCCGTCGGGAAAGGCTTGATAATGACGTCAAAAGCGCCTTTCCGAATGGCCGTCGTCACAAGCGACACGTCGACCGATTGAGTCAAGAGAATCACGGGAAGAAAGACTCCTCGCTCAACGAGCAAGTCCAGGATTTCCAGACCGCTATTTGGCAGTCCGAATTCAATTACCAAGCAGCCGGGTTTAGCTCGATTATGATCAGCGAGCAAGTTATTTAGCGAACTGAACGATTCTGCCGTGAAACCCGCCGAAAGGATGAGCAAGTCAACTGCGCGCCGAACCCGTACATCGTTGTCCACGACGAATACGGTGCATGGCGGCGCAGTTCCAGCCTGACCGCCCGTGCTCGTGATCGCAGCATCCATATTGATCCAAATCGTAAGCTGGGCCGTACTCGCGTAATGAAGCTTGCATTCCCCCGAATGAGGAGTCGTCATACATGCCCCGCAAACCAGACACAATCACCAGCGCCGCCAATATGGGGAAATTCCCTAGGCGAATTAAACGATACTTTTGGCAATTCGCTCCGAAATCTCGCTGCCGCTCGTGGGACATTTTCCCGGTTTTGACGGGGCCTGGGATGCGCCATAGTGTTTCGCGCTGGCAAGCATGCTCGGCCGCTCACGATGCGTGGGCTGTGTACGAAAGCGTGCCGTCGGCAGTCGCTGGGATTTTTCAATGTCAGCTAAGGACGGACCGATGGCTGTCCTCATTGCCTCCAATGAGCAAACGATTGCCGCCCGAATACGTCAATGCTTACAGAAGCAGGGCGTCGAGTGCCCGCTTTCGCAGCTTGTGTCGCACGAGTCAGCTCTATTGCTGGCAGGAACGCCGCGCGACGATGAGCCAACGTTGGTGTTTTTCGGGAGCCTGGATTTTGCGCCCAATGATCTGACCTTGCTCAATCAACTGTGTGTCTCGGGAACTGACCGGTTCAAGGTTGTCGCGGTCATCCAGAATTTCGGCGCATCCACCATTTTGCAGGCGGTTCGCAACGGCGCTATCGATTGCTTAAACCTGAACAACAACCTGGATGCCGAGCTGCGGCACTTGTTCGATCGACTCGATGCGACGAAGCGACAGTCCGCTCGGCGCGGCAAGCTTTTCACCGTTATCTCGGCGGTTGGTGGAACCGGCGCAAGCCTGGTGGCGACGAACCTGGCAGCCGCGATCGCGCTCCGCGAGCAAACCTGCGGTCTGTTGGATTTGCATTGGCACGGTGGAGACCTGCCGGCGCTGCTTAACGCGAGCCCACGCCACACGCTGCTGTCGCTGGCCGGCAAGGCAGAGCAGCTCGACGGATCGATGCTGGAGCAATCGTTTACGCGGCTCGAATGTGGCGTTCATCTGCTTGCGGGGCCGGAGCCATTTACCGATTTTCGACAGATTCGCCCGGAATTGATTCAAAAAGTCGTGCAGCTTGCCCGCGGAATTTATTCGTCGGTCGTCGCCGATTTGGAGGACTGTGAGCACTTCGATCAGGTGCGGACACTCGCCGCCAGTGATCGGATCATTATCGTGCTCCGGCCCGACTTTGTTTCCTTAGTGCGCACGAAAAAACTAATTCACTACCTGATCTCAGCTCAGGTCGCGCGAGAGCACATTGCGCTCGTCGCCAATCGAATGGGCCAGACCAAGGAAATTCCTACGCAACAGTTGGAGGAGGCGCTGGGCATGCGCATCCACCATCGGCTGCCGGACGATCCGGCGGCCGCCAACGAGGCGATCAACCTGGGTGTCCCGCTGGTTGTTGGTTGCCCACGTTCGAAAGTCTCTGTCGAAATGGTGCGACTAGCGGATTCTCTGTTAGGAATCGAACCGCCGATGCCCACGCCATCGTGGAGGAAAACCCGACTCGCATCACTCAAAACGTTGGCTTGCGTGGTGGGGGCCGTGAACACTCAGTTTAGTCAAGCGTTGTTAGCCGCAGCGGAAAAATGAGACATTTCACACGGCTTAGACCCCAGTGGGCAGGACATCGATTAACAACATTCAGCCATGCCAACGAATAGTTCCACTCAAGCCAGCGCCGCCGCGCCTCTGAATGAAGAGGTGGAACGCGTGCTTCGTCTCAAGGCCGAGTTACACGAGCGCCTCGTCGGCAGTCTCAACCTCTCGATGATCCGGACGGTCGATCCGGAACAATTGCGCGAAGAATTGCGACGCGGTGCAGAAGAGCTGTGTAGCCTGCACGGCGGGCTGCTGAGCCGGTCCGACCGCGAAAGGATGGTAGAGGAACTCGTCGATGAGGCGATTGGGCTGGGGCCGCTGGAACCGTTGATGGCCGATCCGACTGTCTCGGACATCCTGATCAACGGTCCGCATACGATTTATGTCGAGCGGCGTGGATGCTTGGAATTGACCGGCGTGCGGTTTCATAATCTCGACCATTTGCTGGGCGTCGTGCAACGGATCGCCGCCCGTGTCGGTCGTCGCATCGATGAATCCAGTCCCATCGTCGATGCGAGACTGCAGGACGGTAGCCGCATCAACGCGATTATTCGCCCGCTCGCTTTGGAAGGAGCACTCGTTTCCATCAGAAAGTTTGCCGCGCGCCCGCTTTTGGCCGGGGATTTGATTGCTCGTAAATCGGCGGCGAGTGGGATGATCGAGTTTCTGGCCGCGTGCGTCGCCGCCCGCCTCAATATTGTCATCTCGGGCGGAACCGGAAGTGGCAAAACAACGCTGCTCAATATGCTTTCCGGGTATGTCGGCGATACCGAGCGCATCGTGACGATCGAGGACGCGGCGGAGCTGCAGCTTCAGCAGCCGCACGTGGCTCGCCTGGAGACGCGGCCGCCCAACTTGGAAGGCAAAGGCGAGATAACGTCGCGCAATCTGTTGCAGAACGCCCTGCGTATGCGGCCCGATCGGATCATTGTTGGCGAATGCCGCGGCAAAGAGGCATTTGACATGTTGCAAGCCATGAATACGGGCCACGACGGCAGCATGACCACCGTACATGCCAATGACACGCGGGATGCGATTAACCGCCTGGAAATGTTGGTGGGAATGTCAGCGCCCGAGCTGCCGATGTGGTTCATTCATAAACAAGTGGCGTCGGCCATTCATCTGGTCGTGCAAACCTCGCGAATCAGCGGGGGGAATCGCAAGATCATCCAAATTTCCGAAGTGACGGGCGCTCAAGGTGACTCAATCTCAATGCACGACGTGTTTACGTTCGAGCAAACGGGACTCAACGAGCGCCAGGAAGCGGAAGGATATTTTCAGGCCACGGGAATCCGGCCGGCGTGCCTGCCGCGGCTGGAAAAAGCAGGAATCAAGCTGCCCGGCAACCTATTCGAGCGCGGTCGCCGTGAAGTTGGCCGTCTGGCCCTGGCGGAGGAGGCGGCAGCACAGTGAATCCGATCCTCGTGGCACTTTTGACGTTCGCGGCCACTGCAATGTTCGTAGGAACTGCTCTTTCGGTGTTCTACGAAATGCTGGTTCGATATCCCGCTTCCGTGCGCCAGCGTCTGCGCGAGGCCACCGGGAAGACAAAGAGCTCGCCGGCGACGGCGCTGCTTAATCTCAAGCAACTTGCTCAATCGGCTTCTGAAGCTCCCAGCCAGTGGCCGTATTGGACGAGTGATCTTATTCAACAGTCGGGGCTGTCAATCGAACTGAAAACGGTGATTCTCATATCAATGGGGTTGGCCGTTGTAATCGCAGTTGCCGCCGTCGTTGGGACACACACCTGGTGGACTGGCGTCGTCGGCTTGTTGGGCGGCCTTGTGCTCCCGTGGGCCTATGTGCTTCTGAAGCGACACCTGCGCATTCGCCAATTGACGCGGCAGCTTCCCGATGCGCTGGATGTCATGTGCCGGGCAGTGCGTGCCGGGCAAACCGTCCCTGCCAGCTTCCAAATGGTCGCCGACGATTTTGCTCCGCCAATCTCCGACGAATTTCGCCACTGCTACGAACAGCAAAACTTAGGCCTGTCGTACGATGCATCGCTGCGTAGTCTGGCGCAGCGCACTGGAATCATGGAACTGCGAATTCTCGTCGTGGCATTGTTAGTTCAATGCCGCTCGGGAGGAAGCCTGATCGACTTAATGCAAAACCTGGCGACGACCGTTCGGAAACGGTTAATACTGCAGCAGAAGGTAAAATCGCTGACGGGCGAAGGGCGGCTGCAAGCGATCGTGCTCATCGCGTTGCCGTTTCTAGTGTTTCTGGCGATTTACTTTTTGAACCGCGAATATGCGCAGGTCCTTCTCGATCATCCCCGGCTGTTGATGGGTTGTGTTTTTGCCCAAACCGTTGGGGCGCTGGTGATCCACCGCCTCATTCAAATCGACTACTGAATCGGAGTTGACGCAGCGACGGCTAACAGGTTGCGCAAGAACATTCAATGGATATTGTCGCCGACAATGCGATGTTGCTCCTAGGTGTGACTTTCCTATTGGTCACGGGCATATTGCTCGCCACCTTTGCATTGACGGGCAACTATGACCAATTAATCGAAGCCCGCATTCGGAGGCTGGGCGAGCCGCAGGTTCAACATAAAAAGCAAGATCGCTCCAGTTCGCAGACCGCGATTGCAAAACTTTCCCAAATGACCGGCCGGCTGCTGCTCACGAATGACAAAGCAAACGGTCGCCTTCAGACGCAGTTTCTCGAGGCCGGCATCAACGCGCAGGCAGCAGTCTCGGCTTTCATAGCCGCCAGATGCCTGTTAGCGCTGGTCCTGCCCTTGCTTTTTTTCGCTGCGAGCTGGCTGCGGTGGATGCCAGCATCGTATGCCTGGCTGGGGGCTGGCTTGTCGGGCTTAATTGGCTATTGGCTGCCGCGAGTTTGGCTCGATCGTCGGCGAAAGAAACGACAAGTCATCCTCCGCCGGGCACTACCCGATTTTCTCGATTTGATCGTCGCGTGCTTGGGCGGCGGATTGAGCGTGCAGGCAGCGCTGAAGCAAGTCGCCGAGGAACTGCGCTTGGCCCATCGCGAGCTCGCCGCGGAGTTGCTCGTTGTTTTGAAGGAAATGGAGTTGGGACGGACGTTGGATAGCGCGCTCGCACAATTTGCGGCCCGCACCGGACTGGAAGAGTTGCGAACGCTTTGCTCGTTCGTTCATCAAACGACCAAATTCGGCACAACGATTACCGATGCTCTCGGTCAACTGGCCGAAATGCTGCGGATTCAGCGCGAGCAACGGGCGGAGGAGTTGGCCCAGAAGGCGGCCGTCAAAATCCTGTTTCCAACCTTGATATTTATCTTTCCTACGGTGTTTGTGGTGCTCGCCGGACCAGCGGCGATCCAGATTCGCGAGGGATTGAAGACCGACGATCAACAACAAGCGTCGCCCACCTATCGCAAGTAAATCGGACAGAAGTGGAGGGCCCAATCATGCGTCAGGTTTTGCTCAGCCTCTGTCGCCAAATGCTGTGTGAGTCCAATCGCGCGACTAATACCGCGGCTGTGATCGTTTTGGCCAAAGAGCGGCTGCAAAAACGACGGCGGGCCGCTGATAAGTCCCGAGCAGCGATTCCGGGTCCGTCGCGCGGGCGACGCAAGGCTGCCGTGGCGGTCGAGTTTATCGTCCTGTTGCCGCTGCTCATCGTTCTCGGCCTGACCAGCGTTGATTTTGGCCGCTTTGCTCACACCTATATCGCCCTCGGCAACGCCGCCCGCGTGGGCGCGGAGTATGGAGCTACGAGATCGTATTCACCCTCGACGGCCACTGCCTGGAGACAGCAAATCGGCGATGCCATGCGGCAGGAATTTGCCGCTGTCGCCGATATCGATCCCAGTCAGCTCGCAATCCAAATTGATGTCGTTAGTGATTCCTACGATTTGCATCGCACGACAATTACCGCGACGTATCCGTTTCGCACGGTCGTTACCTGGCCAATGATTCCTCAGCCGCTAGACCTGCAACGCGCCACCGTATATCGCCGATTCCGATAGCATGACTAAGCAATTTCCCTATCGTCGTCAGCACGTTCGCCGAGCCGCAGTGCTCGTCGAGTCGGCCATTGTTTTGCCCGTTTGCCTGTTGCTGTTGCTGGGCATGTTGGAGCTATCCGTCGCCCTCGTTCGTCACACGGTCATGTCGGAAGCTGCCCGCCGCATTGCTCGCGCAGCGATGATCCATGGAGGCAGCGCGTCGTCTGCACAGGGGCATTGGGGACCAGCATCGATCGCCATCGACGCTGCCGATAACCATCCCGTCGCCACCGCGGTCCGCGACGTGCTGATGACGCTCGATCCGTCGCAGGTCCAGATCGCAATTCAATGGCTGGATGGCGGAAATCAACCCGACCAGCGCGTCCGCGTCGCCGTCACTTATCGACACGTGCCAATCGTCCCCATCCCTGGCTGGTACGACCACCTGGATTTACAAGGCATTTCCACAATGCGGATCGCACATTAGAGCGCATTCCATGAGTCCGAATCCCTATCAATTCAAGCGACTTAGGCGGCGGCGATTAGCCCATCGACCAGGCAAAGTCTTGGTCCTCTTGGCAATCGCCTTGCCAACGCTGTGTGGGCTCATCGGTCTTGTCGTCGATAGCGGTCTGTTGCTGGCCGCCTCAAGAGAGGCCCAGCACGCCGCCGATTCCGCTGTCACGGCCGCAGCCATTGAGAAGCAGCACGGGCAATCGAATTCCGCGGCGCTTGCAGTCGCCACCCAAGTCGTCCAGCAGCAAAACCTCCTTACCAACGCCACCGTATCACTCAACTCACCGCCGGCGAGCGGACCCTATGCCGGAATGGCTGGCTTCGTGGAGGTCTTTGTCATCGACCAATGTTCAACCAATTTCATTCAGATACTCGGCGGCCTGTCAACGCAACAAATCGCGGTGCGCGCAGTCGCCGGGTTTGAACCGAGCACCACGGGCGCCGCCATCGTCGTCCTCGATCCCGATCCGCCCTCGTTTGACGTTTCGCCTCTGCCTGCGGTCGCGGCCCTCGGCGCGTTGCCGTCTTTGCCTGCAATCATTGGCGGTCTCGAAGTGCTCGGCATTGGCGCGGTCGAGATCGACGGAGCTGTCCTTGTCAACACAACCTGGGGCGGCATGGACGAAAACGGAAATCAAGTTGGCGAGCCGCATGGGCTTTTAAATCTGTCGCATGCCATCTCGGCTACGCCGCTGATCGGCCTTTCCAGTCTGAAGGCCAGCGACATTCGCGTCGTTGGTGGAGTAGATAATCGAACCTACTACGGGGCGCTCACCTCCGGCGATCCTTCTCCCCTCAAGGCCGGCAAGCTGCCGGTGTTGGACCCCTACGACGATTTGCCGGTTCCGACAACCGCTGCCGACTCTAACAACGTCAAGACGACCGTTTACGGCGGCAAATCGGTGATCGGCCTGCCGCTGATTGGGCCACCCGTCACGCTCCAGCCGGGTGTTTATGACTGGATCGAGGTGATTTCTGGTCAAGCAGTCTTTCAGCCGGGCGTCTATATCATTCGCTCCACAAATCCGTTGACGAAGCTGGCTTTAAGCGTCGTCGCCGGCCAGGTGCAGGCGGGTGGCGTGATGTTTTACATCACCGACACGGCAAACTATTCGCCAAATAGCGGCTCACCTGATTCCAGCGACGGCGAGAACACTGCGCCTGTCCCCAACAGCAGCAACGTTCCACCGTGCGCCGTCGTCAATATTGGCCTCTTGAGTAGCACATACAGCGGACTCAACGATGCCTCCAGCCCCTTCAATGGCTTATTCCTTTATCAGCGCCGGCTGGATCGCCGCCCCATCATCTTTGTCCAGGAAAACTTGATCGGCGCGGGCCAGTTGCGGGGCACCCTGTATTCCAAATGGGGCCACGTAATCCTCGCCGGTAAAGGAACTTACGACGCCCGCTTTGTCGTCGGAACCATGCGGCTGGTCGCCTTGCTCGACATGCAGATTCGCCCTAGCACCCTGCTTCCGCCGGCCGAGGATGTGTTTCTTGTTGAATGACGCAGTGGAATGACGCATTGAATATGTCACCTTTCAACATCCTGACTACGGCCGTCGCAGCGCTACTTCTCGCGCTGTATTTACTGGAGCACGCGCGCTGCCGGCAACTCAAATCGATTGCGCAGCGAGCAGCGCTCGCGGAGCAGTTTTTCAAGTCCTCCCCCGCGGCCCTGCTGACGCTCGACGAAACCGGCCAAATTCGCTATTTCAACCCCGCCGCTACACGGTTATTCGGATACGCCGCTGACGAGATCGTTGGAAAACCGCTGTCGTTACTCTTCGGCGGCTCAACTGGCGATCCCAAGCTACGCGAGATTGAACAACTCATTAGCGCCCCAGGCCCTAACCCGGGCGTTTATGAAGTGAATGGCCAAACCCGCGATGGGGCGACGTTTCCCATTCAAATGCGGACTCGCTCCATCTCCAACGCCGGAAATCACTGGATCGTCGTCGCCATTCGCGACCTCACTGCCGACGTCACCATCAAAACGGCATTGCACCGCTATGTAAATCAACTCGTCACTGCGAAAGAGGCGCTGCAGCTCTACAACAAGGACCTGCAGGGCTTAGTCCACCAGCAGACGGCCGAGCTGCGTGTCGCGAAAGAACGCGCGGAAGAAGCCAAGGCCGCCCAAAGCGAGTTTTTGGCCAACATGTCGCATGAGCTGCGCACGCCCTTGCATGGCATCCTGAGCTTCGCCCGATTTGGCATCAAAAAAATCGATTCGGCCGACAAAGACAAGTTGCTGCTGTATTACCAGCGCATCGAATCGGCCGGGCAAACGCTCTTGAAGCTGCTCAACGCGCTCCTTGATCTGTCTAAGCTTGAATCGCGAGCCGTCGAGCTGGAATGTGAGACGATTAGCCTAAAAGCGCTGGCCAACGATGTGGCGGAGGAGTTTTCCGGTATGGCCCGCGAAAAGGAACTAACGATTCGCATTGCCGACTGCGAGACGGAGGGCTGGGCTACGGGGGATCGCGAGAAGCTCTGCCAGGTAATCCGCAATCTCTTGGGTAATGCCACCAAGTTTACGCCGGCGGGCGGCGAAATCTGCATCGCACTGGATGAACAAGATGATCAGCTCATTCTTTCCATTCGCGATACGGGGCCCGGAATTCCCGATGACGAATGTGAAAGCGTCTTTGACAAGTTCGTGCAGTCGCACCTCACGCGGACTGGCGCCGGGGGAACCGGGCTAGGCCTATCAATCTGCCGTGAAATCGTGCGGCTGCATGGAGGAGTGATTCGGGCGGTGCCAACGCACGGACACGGCGCGCTGCTTCAACTGGGCCTGCCTCATTGCTCCCCACCAGCGATTCCCCAGAAACCTCAACATGAAATTCTAGCGGCCGTGTCGATCTAGCTTCCTGAATGTGGAGAAACAACCATGCGCCTCAACGACCGAATTCTTGCCGTGGATGATAACCAGGACAACCTGACGATCCTCGAAGAGCTCCTGGCCGAAGACTACACGCTCATGTGCGTGTCGAGCGGCGAGGAAGCCGTGAAAATGGCGCCGCTCTTTAAGCCGGACCTCGTCCTCCTCGATGTCATGATGCCCGGCATCGATGGAATCGACACTTGCCGGGCACTTCAGGCTGTGCCGGAACTCAAGGGCTCGCGGATTGTCATGCTATCGGCAAAAAGCAAGCTGCCGGACCGGCTCGCGGCCTACGACGTGGGTGCTGTTGATTATATTGCCAAGCCTTTCGACCACTATGAGGTGATGTCGAAAATCCGGGCCTGGATGCAGATGATTCATCGCGAGCAGGTCGAGGAGATTTGGCGCGCCGCCGACAAAGCCGAAGCCGTCGTCGGCGCCGCCATGCTGAATTTGGCGTCGCTCCGCGACACGGAGACTGGCGATCATCTATTTCGCGTCCGCTGGTACGCTCAAACGTTGGCGGAAGAATTGGCGATGAATGGCCCTTATCGCGCACTGGTCGATTCGACGTTCCGTGACTGCCTGTATCGCGCCAGCCCCCTGCACGACGTCGGCAAGATAGCGATCGACGACGCCATTTTAAGGAAGCCTGGACCGCTGACGGCAAAAGAATTTGAAACGATCAAGACGCATACCGTCGTGGGCAGCGAGCTCCTCCGCGCCGCATTTCGCAAAATGCCTACCGCCAAGTATTTGGAAATGGCGGCTGATATAGCCCGACATCACCATGAACGTTTCGACGGCAGTGGCTATCCCGACGGGCTGATCGGCCAAAGAATTCCGCTCGCGGCCCGCATTCTGGCCGTTGCGGATGTCTTCGACGCGCTCACCAGCAAACGCGTCTATAAGGACGCCATTTCGACTTGGGAAGCCGCTGGAATGATGGGCTCTGGCGCTGCTACGCAGTTCGATCCCGTCATCGTGAAGGCGTTCGACGGGCGATTCGATGCCATTTGCCAAGCCCACACTCGCTTCGCGGCGCACTGCGGAACCTACGATGGCGCGCTCACGCCCTTCCGGGCGCATCTCGACTCAGCCGGCCGGCCAGCTTGGCTTGTCGAAAAGCCGCGTGAGCGCCCCAATGAGTTGGCAAGCGAGCAAATAGTAAGTCATCCGTAATTAGTCAGACACATTCACCTCAGACCTATCGAAGCGGAGTTTGCCATGGCACGACGTGAGCGGATTCTCGTAGTGGACGACAATTCGGTGAATCGAGAAATCATCAGCGAGATACTGGCCAATGAAAATGAGATTTTCATGGCAGAGAATGGCGCGATAGCCATCAAGCTGGCACAGCGGCATCGGCCGCACGTCGTGTTGCTCGACGTAATGATGCCCGGACTCGACGGCTATGACATCTGCCGCAAACTGCGGGCGATGCCGGGAATGGCGGAGGTGCGAATCGTCATGGTATCGGCTAAAGCGATGCCTTCGGAGCGAGCCCGCGGATTCGACGCCGGCGCCGACGCGTATGTGACGAAACCGTTTGACGACGATGAACTCATCGCTGCGATTCGGCCAGCGGCCGCGCTTGAGGACCGCGAGGACGCGACCGATGACTCAACCGTGAAGGTCCCCTCTGGCTGGGCCGTGAGGATCTCCGTCAAAGCGTGACGCATTCTCAATCGAAAAGAAAGCGCCGTGTTTCGATCAGGCGAGCAGTTGCAGCGGACCAATCGCTTCCTGGGGCCGTTCACATCGCGGACCGCTTTGCGACTTCGACCATTCCAACGTCAACATTTCGAAGACTTCCGGTGTTTCATATTGCGCGACGTTTTCGCCTTCCGGAATTGGGCCGACAAGCTCGCGAAAGACGGGCAGTCCGCGCAAGGAAAGAACGCTGGAGCAGTCGTCGACACCGATCTGCGTGTGCGCCGTCCGCAGTGATTCGGCGGTCGCATAGTAACGAACGCGAAGGGCGCCATGAGCGGATCGAGTAACGACGCGCACTGGAAAATGCTTGCTCATACTCTCCTTTCCCCGCGGGACGATTCGCCCGCGGGGTTTTCACCGCTCGATCTCTCGTCAAGAAAAGCCTAGCTCATTGGCGGCTGGCGTTTGCCATGCGGACGTCGCCAGGAATGTTTCCCCATGCCTGCTTTTGAAGCCCCGCGGTAGAAATGAAATGTTATGATCGCGATAGCTGCCTCGTAGTTACTAGTGCAAGTCCAACTGGGCAAACATTCTCGCCAGCTGCGTTGGATTATCTACGCTCAGCTTTTCGAGAATCGTTGTCTGGTGATTGTCCACGGTCTTATGGCAAATCTCCAATTGGCGTGCAATTTGTTTGCACGACTCACCCGACGCCAATAATTCCGCGATTTCGCGCTCGCGGCGCGTTAAACGGCTTAAGCGATCGTGAACGTCGGAAACCAAAGTCCGCTTCTGGCGTTGCACCAAGTCGATCTGTACCGCCTCTTGAATGCGAGTGAGCAGATCCTCGGCGGCAAAAGGCTTGATTAGCACATCGAGCGCGCCCTCGCGCATCGCCGCGGTTGCAAAGGAAACGTCCCCTTTGCCGGTAATAAAAATAATTGGCGACCGAAACTCTCTCGATTTAAGCGCCTGTTGCACTTCCGCGCCGTTTAATTCGGGCATTTGATAATCGAGAACAATACATCCGTGCTTTTGGCCGTCGTAGGCGTCGAGAAACGCTCGCCCTGAGTCGAAACACTCCGTCTCAAGTCCAGTCGAGCGGACTAATACTGCGGTCGAAGTTCGGATATCCTCTTGGTCATCGACGATAAAAACTGTCGCCTGCCCAGAATCCGTTGGCCTTAACTCACCCGTGACGGACAATGTCGCTGGCATGTCAGCCTCGCTATGGATGGTAAGTAGGTTCCCCCTAAAGTGCGTAGTAGTACACCATAACTATGTCATAGAAAAATAGGGATTTTGCCGGCCTAGGAAAATTCCCCAGTCGCCCAGCCGAAAAATTAAAAGATGCAGTCGACGTATGGCGTTTATGCCGAGCAATTGTCGCGTTGAGGCTCGCTTGCCGGTAAGAAACGCGCAGCCAGGACTTCCTTCCCGACCGCGCGTAAACCGAGTGGCCGTCCCTGCCGCGGGAGATTGTAGCGATTGCTTACGAGCGGCTGCAATTGCTGCAAATAGGGAAACCTCCCAGACGACCGCCGACCTGGAGAATGCGTATTGCTTGGAGGTATATGCAATTTTTCCCGCTGTTTAATCGCGACCATCGATCAGCTCGCGGAGCGTTTTAACTGGTGAATGCGTGCGGCAATGAGCAGTAATGCGGTTGACTTGATCCGAGCGAAAAATCTTCCGCTCACCGGAATAGCAGGCGGCATCGTCAGTCGGCAGATCAAGGCAGTTCGCCTCAACAACTAGATTGCAGCTCGCACCGCGACTGGGTTCTTCTGGCCCTACGATGCAATCCGCGCGGTTGTCATGCCACCACATGATCCCCTCCTTTCAAGAGCAAGAGAATGAACTCCCGGCGGGAGTAAACCCTAGCTTGCCGCTGGCCGAATGCTCGTTAAGTGGGATAACTTCCCAGGCGACGCCCCGGCAGCATCAAGAAACCAAAGACCCCGCGTTGATTTATCGCGGGGTGTGAGCGGGCCGGAATGGGGCATCAAGCGGCCCGGCACGAGAAAAAATAGCCTCTCCGGCTATACCAGCCAATTGTCGGGAATTTTTCCCGCCCTGACTAATTAGCATGTCGCAAATCGTCAACCGGGTGCTACGGTCGCGGAACTGAATCTTTGCCGAGAAATCAGCCAACAATTGCAGTCTTTATTTTCCAAGTCGGGGTGACTGGACGCCAATAGAACTATTTTTGGCCGGGATGGCGGATTTCAGCAATGCGGTATGGGAACTGCTTTAGCGATATTCGCGTTCTGTGGGGCGGGCACGTTGCACTGAACTGATGTGGCATTTGCATTCAACGGATGGGTGGGACAAGCCGAGGGCGAAATTATCTGCCCCCAAAGACTCGGCGACCTCTTGAAGCACTACCATCGACGAGCTGCTTGAAGGACGCTGTGAATCATTCTAGCCCGCGTTGCGGTCGTTGCTGCGCCGAAATCGTATGTTCGCATATCCGATCACATCGCCGGCCGGCCGGTTTTCATGCACAACCGCGTTCCTGTCAAAAAAACATCCGGCGAGCCAGCCGCATTCACGCCTCCTCTCGTGGTGTGAGCGGGCACTCAGACCGCCGTTCGAGTTTTTTCATCTTACGCGGTGAGCGGGAATAGAAATGCCGATTTCCCCGGGGAAATTGAGGTGACAATGGTTGTGCTATTCAAGCAGACC
Organism: Pirellulaceae bacterium; assembly: GCA_036496265.1. Lineage (GTDB taxonomy): Bacteria > Planctomycetota > Planctomycetia > Pirellulales > Pirellulaceae > CAYLLN01. The sequence continues at coordinate 16,602 of DASXLL010000389.1, forward strand.
GCGCTTCCGCAGCGAACTCTTCAAATGATTGAGCGTCGGGTGCGCCTTTACCAGATTTGCCGCGTGACGGCGAGCAATCTTGTCTCCCTCGTTGCCGCCGACGGCCTCGCGTAGATCATGGAGGATTTCCGCGGCCGCCTTGTAGTTGTGCGTTCCTCCGGCATTTACAAGCCGCTCCGACTCGCGCAGCCATTTGTCCGGGTTTTTGACCATTTCCTGCATTCGGTCGGCTCGCAGGCGCTCAGTCTTTGCCACCTCTCGTTTGGCCTTGGCCTGAGCCTTGCGAGCTTGCTTCGCTTCTGCCTCGGCTCGCAGAGCCGCTGTTTTCTGCAACAGTTCGTCGAAGGTTCGCTGCTTGTCGCTCGCCGGCCAACCGCCGGGAGTCCGCGAATCGCGAATCACGGCGAGTAAGCGGGCTTTCTCGCTGACCGTGTCGCCGATCAAGAACCGCAGCAGCATGTCTTTCGCCGGCTGCTCGCCCTGGGCATTGACCCAGCGGGCGGCATGATCCTGCGAGTTATCCGTCGGAGCGGCAGTCACGTCCTTGCCAGCAGCGACAAGCAAGAGCGGATCGAGCCCGAAGAACGTTAAGATTTCACTCCCGTAAGTTGCCGATTCGGCAATGCCATGCGGCACGGGCGGCTCGATCATCTCCTCCGGATCGTTGTAGTCGTCGTCCGCCGCACACAACCAAAGCAAGTACAGGGCCCGCAAGTCGCCACTCATCAGACGTTCTCGAACCCGTATCGCCGCGTCGAGATATTTCTGCGTTTCCCACACTTCTTCGAGGTCGCCTGTTTCGTGAAAGGGACGGAGAGTCAGAATTCCACCGCTTCCCTTGGCATCGCTTTTCCACTTGAGCTGCTCACCGTCAACGTATTTCGACCAGACACTTTTAGCGAAGGGCATACCACCCGGCAAACGCAGCTTGATTTCGCGGTCGCCGTAGTTTGTGTATTGCAAGTAAACGTCATAGCCTCGGCGGAGCAAGCCATCGACATCGCCACGGAAGGAACTGTAATGGTACTCAACCACGAGCGACCGTCGTGACACTTTGGCATGCGTGGACTGTCGCTGCGCGAATGCAAACTGCTCGTCGCTGAGCGGGCGGTCAACCGCCTGGAAGACCACGTATTGGTATTCGCTCACGATCCACCCCGTAGCTGTGCCAGTTCCTTATCACAAATAAACCCAACACGGTCGGCAGCTTGCATGTCGCTGGCCCATTTGGGAGCCTCGTCACCGCCGACGGTCTTGACGGCACGAATTACTGGCTTCAGGCACTGGCTGATCTCGTCGGTCATCAATCCTTCGTCGCTGCATTCGACTTGATAGCTGCCGCTTTTCATTAGCCTGAGCGCAAGCGACTTCGCGTCGGCAAGAAGGCCTAGTTCAACAAGCTGCGAAAGGCCCTTCTGAACGTCGGCATAAGCTTGCCAATCCACATCAAAGTTGTGGTTCATCATGCGTTCATCGAAATCGGTCGCGCGATCGATGGCGGACGACACGTCGGCGGCGAGCAGACCAGCCGGCTTTTCGATCGTCAGCCGGTCTTCCAACTCTCGGGCGACAACGGCGTGCTCCTTGGCGATCGCCAAGACCATTGCGACCAACTCCGCCTTAGTCCATTTGTGAAGCTCCTTTTCGAGCAGCGGAAAGTGGTCGCTTTTCGCGAGCTTGCGAGGCTTCTTCGTCCCTTTCTTCACCACGTTGGCAGTCCTTTCTTCATGCGCCGAGTGGCTTTTGCCACGTCAAATTGTGCGGGGTCGAATGGGCCGTTCCACTCCAGGAGTTCGCGGTATTGGCTGTGATTCGGATTCGTGATTGCCTCGACATAGTCGGCAAAACCGTAAACGCCGCCAACATCTTCCGGCGGACAAGCTCGTTCTCCATCGATACAGCGCGGGTATTTGGCTCCCCGCTCGGATTCCATCACCTTTTCAAGGACGACCTCATGTTGCCAACCGTCTCCAAAGTCGTATTCATAGCCCAGCCGCAGTTTGGGGCCGTGCTTGGCCATCAGGTCGCTGATTCGAATGCCGCTGTAGTCGAGCGCACCAAAGTCATCGAAGTCATCCGCCATGAACCGTGGATCAGTGTACCGGGCATCCGCGATCTCAAACTGGTGCAGATGCGAATTCGTCCAACCCATCGCGGTTTGAATCAACTCGTGCAGTTTGTCAAGCGTTACGTCCTTCGTTTCAATCCGCCGCCAGATCGCCGGATCCGTGTCTTGCAAGATGATCTTGAAACGATAGACGGCAGCCTTGTCGTCGCTTGCCTCGGCGATGTGGCTCGCGGCTGGACCGACATAAGTCCACTCCCTGACCGTGCGGGTGATGCGTTTGCCTTTCCATTTTGGAATGGCACCGTCTGCGACCAGAATCTCAATGGACCGGGGAACGCCCGGCTGTCGCCGAATGAGCCCTTTCTTTTCGAGCGTCTTCATCATTTGGTTCACCGACGGTGGCGAGACGTCCATCGCCTCGGCAATCTCCGACTCCGCCGGCGGCAAACCGAAGCCATCCATATAGGCGTTGATGTAGGCGAGATATCGCCGCTGCGTGGGTGTCACTTCCGCCATCGCAAACATCCTTTCGCTCCATCTCCCCGGCCGCCCGTATGAAGATTTTATAAGGCAGACGGCTCGTACCGGGGGAGCGAGGGCAGTCTTCGCCGCGTACCCGAACCTGCCAGAAGGCGCCTCTCCTATAAATAACAACGAGTTCCAGGGCTCCCCACTCATACTTGAAAAGCGTTGATTGTCGCCTCTTTTCTGGTATGATTGGGGCATGGGCAGCGTTCAGAACTTTGTCGATTCACAGCTTGTCCAAGGTCGGAGTTTCTTCACGAAACCAGTCGCCTTGGCTGAAACCGGCCTATCGCCTGACGCGTTGAAGTCAGCTATTGCCCGGCTTTCCAGGCAAGGCGATATTGTTTCCCCGCGACGGGGATTTTACCTGATCCTGCGGCCCGAAGATCGTGCGCTCGGTGCTCCCGATCCCGCTCGATGGATCGACCCGTTGATGAAGTTCCTGGAAGTCGATTACCGCATCTCCCTGCTTCGTGCGGCGGCGTTTCATGGGGCTGCCCATCAGGCGGCAATGGTCTTTCAGGTCATCGCGCCACGACAGCTACCGGGAATCGAAATTGGACGCCAGAAGATCGAGTTCCTGTTCCAGTCGCCGGAAGCCTTCGATGAGGCGAACCGCCCAGAGTGGCTGGCACAACTCAAAACGGACACCGGGTTCGCCAAGGTTGCCGGTGTGGAGTTGACCGTGCTCGACATCAGCCGTTATTTCCATCGGGCCGGCGGGATCAACGGGGCCGCCCAAGCCGTTCACGACTTGGGCAAGAAAGCCGACGCTCGCCTCCTGGCCAAGGTGGCAACCGCCTACGAGAACTCAGCGGTTCGACGGCTGGGGTATCTCCTGGAACATTTCGGACATGCCCGACCGGCGAATGCGCTCCGGCCCTTTGCCCGACGGGCCAAGTCCTTCAAAGCCCTCGATCCTTCTGTCAAACCCATCGTTCCCGAACTGGCCGCGACGGAGGAACGGAACGCGGATTGGAAGCTCATCATCAACGTGCCAGTGGAGATTGACCTGTGATCCCACTGGCACATATCCAGCAATGGACAGCGCACGCTCCCTGGCCTGACCTGCGGCAGGTGGAACAGGATTTGATTATCTGCCGGGCCATGTGTGACCTGTTCAACCATCCGCAGTTACAGGGCAATATTGCCTTTCGCGGCGGTACGGCCATCCACAAACTGCTGTTTGGCAAGCCGCTACGGTATTCGGAAGACATCGACCTGGTTCAGACGCAGCCGAAGCCGATTGGCAGCATCATTGACGGGGTACGGGATGCCCTGTCGTGGCTCGGCAAATGCAACCGCGATCAAGCTCCCCACACGACGCATCTGATCTTCAAGTTCACGCCGGATGCTGGCGGCACGCTCAAGCTCAAGATCGAAATCAACACGCGCGAACACCAGAACCTTTACGACCTGAAGACCTACCCATTCGAGGTCAATAGCGACTGGCATCAGGCGAAGGCAGACATTGTTTCATTCGAGCCGGAAGAACTTTTCGGCACCAAGCTTCGGGCGCTGCTCCAGCGGCACAAGAATCAGAGAAGCGATGCAAGCACAAGCGTCTTTGCATAGCGAAGGTGGGCCGGGCGATGGCCCACCTGATGATGCCACGGGATCAGGCTAAGTTTGGGCCGCTATAGATTGCGTCGCGGTCAGTGCTGCCTGTCGTAGGTGGGCCACGTCCTCCGCCAAGTGCGAGTAGTAGTGGCTGACCATCTGCGTGCTCGTATGACCGAGGAGTTCAGCGACTTGGGCGATACCCACACCCGACACCAGCGCCTTCGTCGCGAAGGCATGGCGATAGGTGTAGGCGACGACGCCGGCTAAATTGGGATGCTTCTTTCGCAATTCCTTGAAGCGGCAGCGGATGGCATTGCCCGTGAAGGCACGCCCGCGTGTGTTGCGAAAGAGTGGCCCCGTCGGGTGCTTGGCGGCAAGGCGCTTGCTCAGCTCGACCATTGCCGGTGTGAGGTAAATAATTCGGGGTCGGCCGGTTTTTCCGACCGTCTTGTGTTGCTTCAAAATCCAAACGCCCAGCTCGAAGTTGCAATCGGCAGCGGTGACGGCCGCTACCTCGCCTGGCCGGCAGCCCGTCTCTTGAAGGGCGAAGACGAAATCGCGGAATACCTGGTCCTTGATCGCCGCCATGATCTGCTGCTTCTCAGCCGCCGTGACGACGCGCTCGCGGCGATTAGAGGGCGGCTTCTTGACGTGCCTGATCGGGTTGCTCGCAATCAACCCCTCTTGCTCGCCCCAAGAATAAACTCGCTTCACGGCGACAATGGCGTGTCGCCTCGCACCTTTCCACGTCGGGTGATAATCCACCCAGCGCGTGATGTGGAATGGCTTTACCTGCAATGCCGGCAAACGGCCGTGCTGTTTGCAAAAGCTCTGCAAGAAGTCCTTGTAGAGGCGGTATGACTTCTTTGCATGGTGCAGCAGCGAGTATTCCAGGAACAGGTCGCAAAGTGTAACGACAAGCAAGCTGTCATCCGCCTGCTGCCGCGGCTCGCCGGCCATCAACTTATAGAAGGCGTCCAGCGCGGCTTTTTCGTTCTCCTTGCCGATGGCAAGGCGGACCTGTTTGCCGTTTACCTCGACGTACCAAGCGTTCTTCGACGCGCGAAACCACGGTTTGCGAATACGCATGACCAAGCTCTCCGGCTACGGGAAACGTAGGTGAGCCGGAAGACTTGTCGTTGGATTCGTTTTCGCTACAGGCGGGCTAGGATTTCAACCCTGAGTATTGCCCACAAGTTTGTAGATTCTACCGGTTTGAGTTGGCGTGCTAGCTGGGTTTTTCTCGGGAAAATCACCTAGCCGGTTGTTGGTCGGGGATTTGCTTTTGTAGGTCGCAACCGCGACTTGGCGAGAGGGA
>DASXLL010000390.1:0-17718 GCA_036496265.1 Pirellulaceae bacterium
GAGCGTCGGTGAGATCCGTGAGATAGGCCTTTCGCGAAGTGGCTTCCATGCCGGCACTCCTAAAACAAGGGACAAGGGAATCCCTGAATCTACGAGGAATGGCGAAACTGCGTCGAGATCACTTCTCGGATAGGCTCTAAGGTGTCGATCGAACGTGGCACGTATCGAATTTGCCATCCTGCGGATGCTCAGCAACGATCAAAAGACGGCCGGTTCCTGAAGTTCATCTTTCCAACAACCTCAAAATCACATCAGCTCCTGGCCAGGGTGCCGTCAGGTTGCACCAGTTACCGGCCGTAACATCGGCATCAGTTTGCGAGTGGCCATCTGCGGCGCGATACCACTCGACGGAGAATTTTCCCTCCGCAGCGCGCAGGTCCAGGCGAATCTGAGCTGTCGCTGCGGTGTTGACCTGGGCCGCTTGTTCATCGGCCGAGGCATGAGGATGGTAGATCAGAAACTCTTGCCAACCGCGGCGCATCACGCGCGGCGACTGCGCGTCGCTCTGTGCAGCAACCGCTTGGGCGAGTGTGTGGTCCGGCTCGAACTGGCCCAAGTCAATCGCTCGCTGCTCAAAAAAGTTGCGAATGGGATGCACGGAGCCGAGGCCGATGAGCGGCGCGCGAAAGGAAGTTTCTGGGCGCTTTTGGTAGGTGCTGGGTCTGACGCCGGTTTCCGAATAGGGATGCACCGTCCACCAGCGGCCGCCGTAGTTGGTGGAACCGCCCGACAAAAGCCACGACCAGAACAGCCGCCGCTGCCAATATCGCATGTGCAGAGGATCCAGCCGCGGGCCGTGATCCTGCTCGTAGCGATCTTCGCCGAGGAAAACCGGTTTGGCGAGGTCGTGATAGGAGCGGTACTGGAGGGCGCCCAAGTCATGGGCATGCTCGAGGTGTACGTAGGTCGCCCAGTCTTCGTTGCCGAAGTAGAACGGCAGCCGGCGGGCATGGCCCGTCGAGCGGGGATGCTGCCAGGGATCATGCCGCTGTAAATAGGCACCCACCTCTCGGGCCATGGCGTTGCTATTGGGGAATTTGTCGCCGTAGTGGGCGTCGTTGGTAATTAACCAGAAGAGTTGCGGATAGGCAGAGAACCTAGCTACAAGGTGCCGCAGTAGGCGATCGCGCTGCGCGGAGGTGAGTGCGGTCCAGAACCGGTCGTCACGGGCATAGGCTTCGAGTGGGAACAGAATCAATTGCACGGCCACTTCGGGGTACTCGTCGAGAAGCATTCTTAGCCGGTGGTCGGCACACTGCAGATTCTCCAGCCGCAGCCGATCGAGCGTATTTCCGTCGAAGTGCCAGGCCTTCCATTGCTCCGTGGATTCCGAGAATCCCTCGCGCCGGCTGGCAAGAAAGCAGCGCAGCGACGTTATGCCATGCGCGACATCGTCGCCGACATACCGCCGCGCATCGTCATCGGAGACCGGATTCCCGTTGCCGTCATATGCGCAGAGGAGAAAATAGGCCGTGTCGTTCAGATTCAAGAACCAGCGGCCGTCCTCGGTGATCCACTGCCTCGGATTCTTGGGATGCGGCAAGAGTCGGCCCCGTAGGTTCGAGTCTGCGGCCTGAAAGCTGCCTGAATTGCCATCGAGCCTGGGATCGGTTGCACAGTGCGATTCCCACCGCCAGCCGCCAGGTTCGCTGACGTATGTACGCGCGCGCCAGGTATTCTCGCCATCGTAGAATGCGGGCACTGTGCGGGCCTGGTTTGATCCGGACGGTGGACTGAAGGTAACCGTCACCAGCGTGTCGAACGGATTGGCAACGCCGCCATCACCAGTCAACGATACCTCGTGGACCCCAAACCTGGTGGCGGTGGCGCCAGTCGAAAAGTTTTCAGCCAGCGCGCATTTCACTCCTCCGCTCGCGTTCAAACACGTCAATACAATTGCAAGCATGGTGCGCATTGAATTGGATCCTCTTTGCGGTCGGTGAAGACTGCTTCCCTTCGTCGAATTGTTCATGCTCATCGACATGGACAGTACCGTTACGCCCGCGCGGCCGCGGGCCAATTTGATTAACGCAGACGGTGCCCGCGTGTTTTCATTCGACCTTACCTCGGATCAACTGACAGCCAAGCCCGTCGCACCCTAAAATGTCATCATGTCCGTCCTTGAAATCCTCGTGCAGCTTAAGCCTCTCCTCCTTCCGTTCGTTGTCTCAAATCTAATTAGCATCGCGCTCGGCGAATAGGATCTGGCGTTTGGCGCGATTGATGCCGACGAGGCCGCCCGTAACTGGATCGGCGGCAATGCCCTGACCCGTGAAAGGCACGCTCTGGGTCGCGACAAAAGCGAGCTCGTTCCCTTCGTCTGGAAGCCGCAATTGATAGAGGATGGGATGATCGTGGTCGGTTACAAGCAGACAGCCTTCGCGCCACAAGCCGCCCGATAAACTCATTTGCCCGATGTGTCGGATCACGTCGGCAGGATAGGTCCACCGCCGCAATTCCCGCCACTGCTCGTCGAATTCGACCAGAAAAGTCTGGCTGTTATCATTTCCATAGCGGGCGAAATTGCACCACCACCGCCCACGCTCGCAAACGGCCCACGTCAAGCTTCCGCCATAGTTGCCAAAATCCTTAAACGTGGACAGGCGCATGGCCTGCGTGTCGAGAACTTTGATCTCGCTTCGTTCCGGCGTTTTCGGATAGTTCGAGTGCGCACAATACAGCTTGCCGTCCTGCAAAAAGCCGCTGTTCAAATGCTCTGCTTCACCAGCACTAACAGCGATTTTGGCCCCCGATCGGCGGTCATATTTGGCGACGACCTTGCTGGCGATCGCAAACACGAATTCATCGTCAGCCGCCGCCGCTTGATGTGCTTCTGGCGCCTCCAAGCTACTTTTCACCGACCACGCCGGACCGTCGGCGCGGACAACGCCTGCGATGGCCGAAACCAAACTGACGACGAATAAGCTGCCAACAAACGGCTTCCAGAATTGCGACATTTTCGATTTGGCTGAGGATGAAGAAACAGGGAACATCCAGGTAGAGTCCTTAATCTTGAATACGGTCCGTTTGCGGTGCGGGCAGCTTAGGAAATTCCGCCTCGTCGCCGGCTGGCAGATCGGTTTCGCGGGCCAAGCCCGCGCTCGATCAACTCAGCGGCGCCGTGACAGTGCGGCCCAGTTGTTCCTCCTTTGTGAATTCCGCCACCAGCCAAGTCAGTGTGACCTGAATCTGCCATGAATTCCTCTAATAACTTCAAAAAGTTGTATCGATATCGCCGGCGCGCCAGAATTGTCGCTGAGAACCCACGAGTCTCTTTGCTCTGAGTGCTGCGAAACAAGCCAAAAAGGCAATCACGATGTTCGGCAAACACTGTCTTCATTTTGGCGCCGTTGTTATAGCGCTGGTGGCCTTCGGCCGCGGACAAGCGCAATCCGGTCCGGCGATCGACGCGCCCGCCGTATCGCGTCCCAGTTATACCTACCAGTCGCTGGGCGAACGAAAACTCCAGCTCGTGATGCACCGCCCGCCTCAGTGGCAAACTCAAGACAAGCGAACGGCAATCGTTTTCTTCAGCGGGTCGCACAAGGTGCAGCCGGATGCCAATGGCAAGCTTCCCCCGCTCGCTGACGAGCGAGCGCGGCTCGGTCTGCCAATTGTGAACCGGGGGCCGGGAGGCGAGCATCACGTGCCGTTGCTCGATGCTTTCGCCCAGCGAGGCTACGTTTGCCTGCACGTGGAGTATCGCACGCGCGGCAAGGATGGCATCCTGCCTGGTGAAGATATCGCAGACGCGATCAATGCCATGCGGTGGATTCGCGGCCACGCGAGGGAGCTTGGCATTGACCCTGATCGAATCGTCGCTGCTGGCGGGTCATCGGGCGCGTACCTGGCAGCCAGCCTGTTTACATTCGAGGGCCGTTACCCGGCCGTCGAACAACCGGCCATCTCCGCGCGGCCGAATGCCATCCTTCTCTATTCACCACTGGTGGATTGGCTTGAAGTGGGCAGCATGTCAGAGAGCTTCCTCGTCGTGCTGGGCGGCGACAAGGAACGCGGGACGAATATTTCACCTGCGCGGCACTGGCGCAAGGACTGTCCGCCGACGCTCGTGATGGTTGGCAGCAATGAACCTCCTTTCGCCACGGTCAAAGCGTTTGGCGAAAAATGGCGGGACGCGGGCGCGCCCTTGGAGCTGTTCGTAGCCGATGGTGAGCCGCACGGCTTTTTTGGAAAGGCGGCCTGGATCGAGAAAACGATTGCGCTCACCGAGACGTTTCTCAAACAGCACAAGCTGGAGCCGATTGCCGCGCGTGCCGCTGGAGCCGCCATAATCGATCGCCCTACGAGCGCCGTGTATAAGTCAATCGGTGAGCGAATGCTGCACGTTGCGATTCATTACCCGCCGCAGTGGAACCCGACCGATGCACGGCCAGCGATGTTGCTATTCGGCGGCGGCGGCTTCAATCCGCAGGACAAAGATACGGGCGAGATCATTCCGAATGCCGGCGATGGCAAGCAAGCCAGCGCAGCGACCAGCAGCGGGCTTGGTCAAGCCTTTTTGGTCGAAGCGGAGCACTTTGCCAAATTGGGACTGGTAACGCTGTGCGTCGAATACCGCAAGCGGCGAACCGACGGCGTGCTGCCCGACAAATCGCTAGAAGACGCCAAAAGCGCCATGCGCTGGGGGCGCTCGAATGCTGCCAAGCTGGGTATCGATCCGAATCGCATCGTGGCCTGCGGGGGCTCGTCGGGCGGGCATTTGGCTGCCAGTCTCGCGGCGATCCGCGATTTCAACGCCGCGGAAGACAACCTCAATATATCAGCCGAGCCAAACCTGCTGATCCTCCACTACCCGCTGCTCGATTTCCTGGCAGGCGGCACGCGCAAGGTGCAGTTTCTCGACGCCCTGAATGGCAATAGGCAGCTTGGAGAGCGACTTTCGCCCGCGCGGCACTGGACCAAGGACATGCCTCCGGCGCTGCTGTTCATCGGGACCAATGACCCCATGTACGAGTCGGTGACCGCATTTGTGGACACATGGAAAAAAGCCGGGGGCAAGCTGGAATTATTTGTCGGCGAAGGCGCCGGCCACGGTTTTTCCAGCACGCCGAAGTGGCACGACCGGACGCTGCCACCAGTGGAGGCGTTTCTGCGACGCGAAGGCTATCTCGATGCCACGAACCAGGAAACCAATCGCCAATCGAGCCGGGCTAGCCGCTCCAGCCCACTCGTTCCGATTGCGACGCTTGTCGAGCAGCTCCACGCCCCGAATATTGACTCCAGGCTCGCGGCTGCCATCGCCATTCTGGAGAGCGATGCTTCCCGCGAAGCATATCCGGCCCTCGTTCAGGCCTTAAAGGATGACGAACTGCTCGACGTCCGCTTGGCCGCTACCGCGATTTTCACTCGCCCGCGATCAGCCGCCGGCGCCGAGCAACTTTGTGAAGCCTTGAAGCTCGGCACCAAGGCGCGGGTTGCAGCGGCTTGGGAGCTAAGTCGTATTGGGCCGTCGGTAGCCGACATCGTCACTGCGCCCCTCTTGGCCGCCCTGGCTCATCCCGACAAACATGAACGCAACTTCGTCACGCTCGCACTCGCAATGAGCGGCAGCCGCACGGCGGAGGTAAGGCGCGCCATGCAGCAAATTGCAGACGATCCAGGTTCGTCGGACACACCTCAGACGAATTACAAGCTTCCTCGCGCCTTGGCGGCGATAGCCATCGACTTAAACAAACAGGTCGATGAACCGCGAGCGCTCGATGAAGATATCTCTGCCATCATTGGCAAGCTGTCGAGCGGCGCGCCACGAGTGAATCCGCAAATCGTCGCCGGGCTACAGTCGCTCGGTGCGTTTGCCGGCGCCATGTCGCCATCGCCAAAACCACAACGCCGCGAACCACCGGCCGTTCATGAATCGATTTCTCTGGCCATCGGTTACCTGGATTCGCTTTCCTCTCCGTCTGGTCCCCAGAGCATCGACCGCGAGGAGAAAGAGGGAAAATTGAGCGAGGCAGCGCGGCAATACTTGATGGCCCTCGGCGGAGTCCAGCAAGGGATTGCGGCGGTGCTACAGCAGGCGATAGCCGACGCCGATCGAGATCAAAGAGTCCTCGCACTTCGCCGACTAGCCTCCTTGGGTGCTGCGGCCAAGGAAGCACTGCCAGCTATTGAATCGGCTAAGGCCGATCCGGATTGGATCATTCGCCGCGAAGCCTACTTCGCGTCGATTCGAGTTCGCGAATAAAAGACCATGACGGCGTGATCGCTGTTCTGAATCAAAATCGTGTCGCCATTTCGAGCGGCGTCAATGGCGACCTGTATTTCAACAGAATTGTTTTGGTACCCGCAGCGTGCGCGGCATTTGGGCCTGGATTAAGCAGCAAAACATCGCTGCAACCAGCCCTGCACCCAGGATTTGCCATTTCACGATGCATCTGCAAATGGTCATTAGATCGGTTTGACGAACGTTGCGGCCTCGCGTTAAGCCATCTCCAGACCGCGCATCGTTCCTGTGGAAGAGGCGAATTCGTCGGCTTCGATTCCCATGCGCTGCAACATCGAGACGAACAGGTTGGGCAGCGGATAGTTGTGGACCGTATCGAACGCCAGGTGCTGGCCATGTTTGAACCCGCCGCCGGCAAAGAGAATCGGCAGATTCGTATTCACATGCTTGTTGGCGTCGCCCAGGTTCGTGCCATAGACGATCATCGACCGGTCCAAAAGCGGCCGGCCGTCTTCCTGTACCGACTTCAGCTCACCGAGCAGGTTGCTCAACAGCTGCATGTGCTTCTGGTCGATGGCCTTGAGCTGCGAAATTTTAGATTCTGATCGGCCGTGGTGCGACAGGTTGTGGTAGCCATCGGTCAGTTCGATCCCTTCCATCTGGATCACCGGCGAGTTGACGCTGTCCAGCAACATCGCCACCGAGCGAGTCGAGTCCGTCTCGAAAGCCAGCCGCACCAGGTCGTACATCAGCTTGACCTTCTCCATATACTCGCGGCTGCTGGCCGGATCGACCGGCTCTTCCACCCGAACGACCGGCCGCGGCTTGCCTTCCCAAGCGCGAGCCATGTTCATCCGCTGCTCCAGTTCCCGGACGCTGCTGAAATATTGATCGAGCCGGCTGCGATCGCGCGGGCCGACTTTTCGTTGCAAGTCTTGGGCCTGGTCGGCGACCGAGTCGAGAATGCTCTCGCCCAGGGCCAGCTTTTTCACTTGCGTTTTGGCTGCTTCGCCCGTCCCCTCGACGAACAAGCGACGAAAGACGGCCGCCGGGCTTTCATCGCTGGGAATCAGCACACCGGAACTGGTCCAAGCCAGGCTGCGATAGCCCTGGATCGCGTTGACGCTCAGGTTGAGCGAGGGGAAGCGGGTCAGATGGCCGATTCGCTCCGCGATGAACTGGTCGAGTGAAATCGTGTTGCGGAATCCGCCGCGAGCCGGATGCGGCGCCGCAGTCAAGAAACAAATATCCGCCGGGTGGCCGCCATCGCAGTCGGGGTGCCACACGCCGCTGAAGACAGTGAAATCGTCCTTGTGCTCCTTCAACGTTTCCAGATAAGGCGAAAGCGTGTAGTTCCGGCCGCTGTCCTTGGGAAAGAACTCGCCGGGCAACATGCCCAGATTGTTGCAAACGGCGAACATTCGCCGCGGCGCGTTGGCCTCGGCCTTGGCCTCGCTGGCAAACGCCGGCCGCATCGCGTCGAGCAGCGGCAGAGAAAGAGCCACGCCCGCGCCGCGAAGGAAGCTCCGCCGCGAGAGCGGCTGTCGCAGGGAAATTCTCGTCGTCATGGCGCTCGGCTCCAGTTTCTTACTTGTGAGTGAACAGCTCGCTTTGGACCACTTCGTGAATTAGCTCCCGCACACGAAACCCGGCCGGTTCCTGCCGCGTTAGTATTTGCTCGATCGTCTGCCGGTCTGAAAATCCTATAGGCGCTCCGGTGGCATAAACCACAAGCCGTTCAAGTAGGTTTCGCGCTACCTGGCGGGAATCTCGTAAAAGGCACTGTTTGAGGTCACGAATATTCTCAAACCGCCGCCCATCGGCCAGCTCGCCGCTGGGATCGACCTCCGGTCCCGACTTAAAGCGAAACCGGAGGCCGTTGTGCCCGACGCCGCTGACCGGCTGACCATCTCCCAGCGAACGGTAATTCGTCCGCCAAGAGCCCATCACATCAAAATTCTCCAGGGCCAGCCCCGCCGGGTCAATATGTTTATGGCAGGCGTTGCACGATTCGATCTCCCGATGCTTTTCGAGCTGCAGGCGAATTGTTGTCGCCCCGCGAACGTCGGGATCGACGGCCGGCACCGCTTCCGGCGGCGGAGGCGGCGGCTGGCCGAGCAGCCGGTCCATCACCCACGCCCCGCGGACGACTGGCGAAGTGGTCGTGCCGTTTGCCGTGACCTTGAGCAAGCTGCCCTGCGTGAGCAGACCGCCACGAACACTGCCCTCTGGCAGCTTGAACCGCCGAATTTGCACCCCCTCGACACCCGCAATTCCATAGTGCGCCGCCAGCCGCTCGTTAAGCATCGCGAAGTCGCTGTCGATCAAGTTTGAGACGCTCAGGTTCTCGCAAATAAGCTGGCCGATGAACGTCTGCGTCTCTTCGACCATCGACTCGGTCAACAGATCGTCCAAATCGTAGTCAGGATAGAGCGACGTGTCGGGCGAGGTGGCCACAATCATTCGCAGATCGAGCCAAAAGTCGAGAAACGCATCGACAAACTGCCGCGAGCGCGGATCGGCCAGCAGCCGCTCGGTCTCTTCCCGCAAAACCTCCGGCTGATGCAGTTCTCCCCGCACGGCCCGCCGCAGCAACTGCTCGTCGGGCCGCGTGTTCCACAGAAAGTAGGACAGCCGCTCCGCCAAGGCGCGGTCGCTCAGTTGGCCAGGGCGTTGGTCGAAATAGAGCAGCGCCGGCGAGCTGAGCACGGCCGTATAGCCGGCAATCATCGCGTCCGAAAATGAGAAGTCATCGGCCAGCGCCGCGCGGATCACCCGGCCAAAACGCTCCCGATCCTTCGCTTCCGCGGGCCGATGATACGTGGCCTCCAGAAACCCTCGCAGCAAGCGCTCCGCATCCGCTTCGCTGTCTTGGGAAACAACATTGACGCCCGGCGGTCCAATAAACGCGCTCCGGCGGCGGCGGAAGCCGCTACCTGCTGTTTCGTCGTCAGCGGGCGGCGGTGGCGCGGGCTTTGTCTCCAGTGCGAGTTCGCCGAACAGCAGCTTGTGACCTGCCGGCGGCCACTCGTCATAGAGCGGGCCCTCGACCTCCATCCATTGAAACGCAACGCCCGGCATTCCGTCGGCTTCAGCGAACGGATTCTTGAAATCCGGCGGCCTGGAGCGCGGCAGCCGCGCCGCATCAGGCCGGATCGTCTCCCCCGCCATCATCCAAGCGTCGATCGTGCGTACAGTCGGATCGGGGCCGACGTCGAAACTGCCAAGCTTGCGGTAGATCGCGGGCGTCGCATCGGCGTAGATCGAGACCGGCTCGTGTGTATGGCCCCTTAAGGTTTTCTGATAATTGGTCGCCATCCAGATTGTGAAGCCCGAGAACTTGAGCCGGTAGCGAGCAGTAAATGGCGCACGGAAGTTGTTGAACTGAATCTCCGTCGGCTCATACGTGCTGGTGAGGATGGCGACGGACTCCTTTTCGCGCTCCGCCGGATCGACCGATGGCGCGGCAGGTGCGCTCGCAAAGCCGCCGCCGCCGCCGCTGCGCCGGGGCCGCGGGGGCAGCACGTCGTAGCCCGAAAGCATGAACGTGTCGCGCATCGGCGGCCCGGCCTTCTTGTACATGCTCCGCTGATCCCACGCGTAATACCGCGTCGTCGCTGCCGGCGGCTGCTCGGCCTGCGGGGCAAGCGCCTGCCGCAAGGCATAGTCGGCGGCGCTCAGATAGCGGGACATCTGCACATGCGATACGTCCAGTGCCTCGCCGACCTTATTCGAGCCGTAAGCCAGGCTATCCTCGGGCAGAAAATCCTTGACGCGCAAATAAGGCAGCGAAAGCAGGTCGCGCAGCGTGTTCTCATACTCGTAGCGATTCATCCGCCGCCGTGTCGCGCGACCCTCCGTCGCAATCCGCTCCTGGTCTGCCGCAATCAGCGTCTTGGAAAGCTCGGCGATAAAACCCCGCCGCGTTTCCGCCCGCGGCTGCTTGGCATCGGCCGGCGGCATTTCGCCTTTTTGCACCCGATCATGCACTTTGACCCACAGGGCAAAGTTCCGCGGCTCCGACGGATCAATCGCCAGCGAGACTAAATCCAGCCCCTTCTCCTTCGCTTTCGCGTTATGGCAATCCTCGCAATGGTCTCGAACAAACGCCGGCACTACCCCATCTGCCGCCGCGCAGCTCATCGCCGCGCCGATCACGAGCAGGCTGACAGCAAAGTGCGGCATCGAATGGCCTTGCAGGAGAAAGCAATGGGTTTGATGGAGTGTTATTCTCACCAACCGCGCGGTACTCGGCTACACTAAAAAGCCTGTTTGGTGACGCCATGGGACTGTTTTATAATCTGGAAAGCGCGTCGGGCGGATTCAGTTGTTACACGCTAATATGTCACACCTCATGCATTCGAGCGCTTCCGTAATCAACCGCCGCGCGATGCTCGTGGCCTCGGGGGTGGGGGTTGCTGGCTTCACCTTCGGTAATCCGGCATCATCTCCGGGCTCGCCCCTCTCAACACGCACACGCGCCAAATCAACCATCTTGTTCTTTCTCTGCGGCGGTGCGTCCCACTTGGACATGTGGGACATGAAGCCCAAGGCTCCAGACGATTATCGCGGCCCCTTCCAGCCCATCGCCACGTCGGCGTCCGGAATCCGGTTAAGCGAGCATTTGCCTCTTTTGTCTGCCCAGGCTCACCATTTGGCACTGATCAATTCGGTCGGGGCGACTGTCAACACGAACGACCATCACGCCGGTTACTACTACAACCTTACCGGGCACGTCCCCGATCCGACATTTCTGTCGCAAGGCAACAACCGGACTCCATATCCCGACGACTGGCCGTATATGGGGTCCGTGGTTTCCTCGCGGCGTGCACCGCACAAGGAACTTCCCAACGCCATCACGTTGCCGCACAAGCCGAGCAAAGCGCCGTACACGCGACCGGGCCAGTTTGCGGCGCGTCTGGGCTTGGAACACGATCCTTTGTATGTCCACGCCAGCGTGAAAGAGCCGCTGAAATTTAACGCGCCTGCACTCGTGCTCGAAGGGGACGCCACGCCCGATCGGCTGCTGGCTCGTCGTGAATTGCTTACGACGATCGACAGCGCCCGGCGCGAATTTGATCAATATGCCACGGCGCGAACTTGGCAACGCCAACAGCAGCGAGCCCTCTCGTTGCTGCTGTCGGCAAGTACGACCGATGCATTTAATGTGGCTAGCGAGCCAGCGGCCGTCCGCGAGCGTTACGGTCAGACCGTCAACGGAATGAGTTTGCTTCTTGCGAGGCGACTCGTCGAGGCCGAAGTGCCGTTCGTAACCGTTTTTTGGAAAGAAAATGAAGCGATCGCCGATAAGTGCAAGAGTGCCGGCGGCTGGGACACGCATGCCAACAATTTTAGTTGCCTGAAGGATCACTTACTTCCGGAATTCGATCGAGGCTTCTCGGCTTTGATCGAAGACCTTGCTCAGCGAGGGTTGCTCGATCAAACGCTCGTCCTCGTGACCAGCGAAATGGGGCGTAAACCAAAAATCGGCGATCCCCGCTCGGGCGGAAAGTCCGGCGCTGGCCGCGACCACTGGACTCACTGCCTCACCGATGTTCTCGCGGGCGGCGGAATTCGCGGTGGCCAGACGTATGGCGCGAGCGACGCCCGCGGCGAGTATCCGGCCGACAAGCCGCTCACTCCCGCGGACATCACGAAAACCGTCTACCACGCGATGGGCATCGAAAACCTCGAAGCCACGGACGGCCAGGGCCGACCGTATAACCTGCTGGCCGAAGGCAACGCAGTCGAGGAGTTGTTTTAGAGTGGCTGGCAAAACAAAACCTGCCTGCGACCAGTCCCGCGAAGAAAAAACGTCTGCTCGCATTCGGGCAGTTCGAATAATGCTGTTCAGCGCGGTGCTGACATTACTAACTTGCCTCCGCAGCGCTTCCGCGGAGGACTGGCCCCAATTTCGTGGACCCAATTGCTCGGGAATTTCGACGTCGCAGCAGCCGCTGCCCACGACATTTTCCGCGAGCGAAAATGTGCGCTGGACTGCAAAACTCGGCGATGGCATTGGCAGCCCGGTCGTCGCCGCTGGTCGCGTTTTTGCCAGCGCGATGACAGCCGAGGAGACGGTCAGCCTGTTTGCGTTTGACGCGAACACAGGCCGGGAGATCTGGCGTCGCGACTGGCCGACCGGATCGCTCGCCGAAATCCACAAAACGAACAGCCACGCCAGCACGACCCCAGCGGCCGATGCCGAGCGGGTTTATTTCTACTTCAGCACACTCGGGCTGATTACGGTCGATGCCGCCACGGGGAATAACGTTTGGCGATATGAGCTGCCGACGCCATTCTTCGTGTTCAAGTGGGGACCGGGCATATCGCCCGTTCTCTATCGCGACCTGGTGATCATGTGCCAGGACGATGACCTATACCCGGCGATCTATGCATTCGACAAGGCGACGGGTAAGGTGCGCTGGCGCGATGACCGGCTCGATCAAGCGGTGAACTACTCGCATCCGGTCGTGTGTCATGCCAATGGTCGCGACGACATCGTGGTGGCCGGAACCGGGGTGCAAGTTGGCTACGATCCCGATTCGGGTCGCCGCCGCTGGCACGCAAAAGTGCTGTTGCGCAACACCAAGACGACGCCCGTCGTTGTCGACGATGTGATTTATGTGTCGGCCCAAAGTGGAGGAATCGCCAATCAGTGGATCGCGTCGGTTGATCGCGCGCCGACCGGCAACAACGATAACAAGCTCGACAAAGCGGAGATTCAAGCCTTCGTCGGTCAGCAGAAAATTCCCGATGCGTTTTTTACGAAGACTTTTGGTCGCGGCGATGTCAATCACGATGGAATTCTGGAAGGCCGAGAGCTGGACCTGGCCTTCATGCCTCCCGACAATTTTGCCGGAGTCGATTTCACCGTCGTCGGCGAAAACGCTGCTGAGCAGACAATTCTGGCCGTCCGGGGCGGCGGCGAAGGGGATGTGACTGAATCGCACTTGCTCTGGAAGCATAAGACGAAATACACCGACCACATTGTCTCGCCGCTCGTCACCGATGGCCGCATGTTTTTGATCAAAGAAGGCGGTATCAGCACGGTTTTTGAAACGGCTGGAGGCACTCCACTGCGGGGAGCGGCCCGCGTCGGCGCGGGCGGATCCTATTTCGCGTCGCCCGTGCTCGGTGACGGCAAAATCTACCTCGCAGGCGAAAACGGCACGGTGGTCGTGCTTCGCAATTCCGCCAACTACGAGGAAATGGCCCGCAACGACCTGGGCGAAAGCATCCTGGCCACACCGGCCATCGCGGACGGCAAGATTTTCATCCGCACGCGCACGAAACTCATCTGCATTGCCGCGGAAGCGAACCAGTAGCTGCTGTTACAACCAAGAAGATGCTCAACAAGCTGACACGGCGACAATGGTTGCAATCGACGCTGGCGCCAACTGGCGCTGCCCTCGCCAGCATAGCGCTTCCGGATTGGAGTTCAGAGGTATTTGCTCAAACGCCTGCCAAGCCAAGTTCGCTCACAATCACCAACGTTGAAACTTTTTCGCTGCGGCACAAAATGCGGCTGGCAATGGGCGTGTCTACCGCACTATCCGACGTTCGGACGTGTCTGCTCGTGAAAATCTCTACCGATAGCGGCCTGGTCGGATGGGGTGAAACCATCGACGTCGGTGGAACGCGCGCGGTCATTGATACCAAGCACAGGCCGGCGCTCTTGGGAAAAAATCCGCTCGAGCATCGCAAGTTATGGCGCACGCTGTGGGGGCCGAGCTTTGGTGATGGCCGCGCCGTGGGAGGCATCGATATTGCCCTACATGACCTGCGCGGCAAAGCGCTGGGCCAGTCGATCGCCGATCTGTACGGCGGCCGGCTGCGTGACAAGGTGTTGGCTTATGCCTCCGCGATGAACTACGCCGACGGCGTTCGTCCCGAGGACCAATTTCCGTCGGAAGCCGCGGAATTAGTGAAACGCGGATACAAGGCGTTGAAGTTTCGCTCGGGCCGCTTTGAATTGAGTCGAGAATTGGCGGTTGCCGTGAAAATTCGCGAAGCGGTTGGCAAACAGGTCCGGCTGATGACCGATGGCAATGGCGCCTTCACGTTGCCGCAGGCGGTCAAATTCGGCAAGGAACTGGAGAAGCTCGACTTCTATTGCTTCGAAGAGCCGTTGCCGCAAGGGCAGAACTATGCCGGCTACGAAGTGCTCTGCCAATCGCTAGATATCTGCATCGCGGGTGGGGAAGGTCTTGATTCGCGCGTGGCGGCCCGCGACCACATCGTGAAGCGTTCGTTCGATATGATTCAGCCCGACGTGCTCCTGTGCGGCGGAATCGGAGAGGCTCTGTTTATCGCCGAGATGGCTCGGTTGTGGAGCGTGCAATGCGTGCCCCACTGCTGGTCCGGCGTCATCGGAATTGCCGCGACGCTACAACTTCTCTCACTCTTGCCGGATGCCACATTTGGCTTTAGCAGCGATCAACCGATGCTGGAACATGATTTATTGGAGAATCCGTTTCGGGATGAGCTGTCGACTAAGCCATTCCAAATCAACTCCCAAGGGTTTGTCGAAATCCCCACTGGGCCGGGCCTAGGAATTGAGATCAACGAGGAAGTCGTACGGAGGTATCTGGTAAAGGATTGAGCTGTACTGAGGCAATGAAATCGCCCCCGGTTGGAATGTAAGTAATGTCCGCCGCCCAGACCTGATTCGGCGCCGGCACGTGAAACTGCTGATTCAGCCGGTTCTCAGCGATCGGATGCCCGTGCCGGCTGTCCGTGGTCTGAACCACAAAGCGGCGGTGCATTTTCGAGCGAATTCCGTGGTTTTTCATGAGTTTGGCGATGCTATTCTCCGGGCAGACAATTCCCTGGTCACGCAGCTCGCGATGAATCCGCGGCGAGCCGCAATTCTTGCGGCTTTCCACATGCGCCTTGTGAATCTCGACGAGCTGCTCGCGCCGCTGGGCCTGGCCGCTGGCCGGCCGATCCCGCCAGGCGTAATAGCCGCTCCGCGATACATCGAGCACTTCGCACATCACATCCACCGGAAACTTCTCGGCATGCTGCTGGATGAAGGCAAACCTCACGGCTGGTGCTTCGCGAAGAAGGCCGTCGCTTTTTTTCACGTCTTTGCGCTTATTGAGAATTACTTCCTCCGCTGAACTTCTGCCTGCACGGCCTCAACCGATAGCACCGGTCGAAAACCGACGTTATTCGTGGGTGACCCGAAATGTCGCCGCGAGGGGGAACGGGACATTATGCCGACATCACCATATCCGCCGCCGCGGGCCACGTGTGAATCGCCAGTGCTTGGCCCCGTCGGCGATTCGACAGGCTCCGATCCATACTCGGCGTACGGCCGATCGACATAAAAGTCTTCGCAGATCTCGCACACATTGCCGTGCATATCTTGCAAGCCGAAAGGGTTAGCCTGACGTCGTCCCACAACCTCGGGCGAGGTTTCGCGGAAGCGCGCAAACGGTGCGGCGCCTTGACTCGAGTCACCAAACCAAAAGGGGGTCGAGGTTCCTGCTCGGCAGGCATATTCCCACTCCGCTTCCGTGGGCAGGCGATAACTCAGACGTTCCCGCTTTCCCAGCCGCCGACAGAAATCATCGGCTTCATCGTATGACACATTTTCAACCGGTAGCAGTTGGGCTTGGTCGGCATCTCCTTGGAAGCCTTCACCGCCGGGACCAAAATGAGATTGGTTTTGTTTCATCACTTGCTCGAAGTCGCGCTGGGTCACCTCACATTCCGCGAAGTAAAACGGCCGCGAGATCCGCACATGATGTTCCGGCGATTCACCCGCGATGACGACCAAGCCCCCCACCATTTTTTCCGCGGGTATTTTGCCTTCGGCTCCTTTTTTGAAGGTCTCCTGAAGAGCCGGAACACGATCCACCGGCGTCCCACGGTTGTATTCACCGGGCGGAATGAGCTTGAATTTCATTCCGAGCGAATTTTCGTATGTCGCCGGGACGCCCAAATAGGCGGCCCATTTGGTCTGGTGCTCTACAGCTTCTGCCGTGTCGAACGGTGCTAAAGCGAACGGCGGCGATTGGCGAATCGACTCAATGCTCGCTGTCGGAACGTCTTTCCCGACTTTGGCTTCAGCTTGCAAATCGGGAGTCTCGCGCGACCGCGGTTTTGGTGCTATGGCAAACCAGGCGGCAATTCCGCCGAATGCTACGAAAGAAATCAAACAGACCACCAACTGCCACGCTTTGAAGTTCTTTACGGCAAAACGCGGCGTCTTGGCTGCCGAAGTGAATTCGGTTGCGGGCCTCCACGGAATTGACTCGGGCGCAGCCGGCGACTGCGCCCAGTTTCGAATCATTATCTGCAGCTCATCGGCGACGGCTTTGGCCGACGACGGCCGTGCGTCTGGATCCTTGGCCATTAGCTTTTGATAGAGTGCTGCAAGTTCGGGCGGCGCCGTAAGCAATGCGGGCGGCAACTGTAACAAATGTGCCGTCATCTTCTGTGTAAATGACGTTTGGCTCTCACCCGCGAACGGAGGTTTCCCCGTGACTAAGAAATACAGCGTACAACCGAGCGCATACAAATCGACCGCGGGGCCAACTGTGTGGGCACATTGCCATTGCTCAGGAGCCATGTAGTCTGGCGTGCCCATTATCTCGCCGTTGACCGTCAGCGATTTTTCGCCCGCTGCTTTATCGTTTTGTAGGCGAGCCAAACCCAGATCGAGAATCTTAATGATGCCTTTTTTCGACAACAGCAAATTGGAGGGCTTAATATCCCGATGGACGAGACCATGCTCGTGAGCATGCGACAACCCCAGCGCCGCATGCCGAATCATCTGGCATGCTTCCAACAGCTTGCGTGGCCCGCGATTCTTGATTAGTCGGGCCAAATCGATCCCTTCGATATACTCCATCACCAAGTAATGAATGTTGCCTTGCAGACCGGCGTCCATCGCCCGCACGATATGCGCATGCTCCAGTTTGCCGACGGCCTTCATCTCTCTCTCGAAGCGGCCAACGGCGTCCGCATCGTTCATCAGATGCACGGGCAGGAGCTTTAAAGCGACCAATTTATCGAGCCGCGGATGCCGGGCCTTCCAGACGGTGCCCATGCCGCCCTGGCCGAGCATTTCGATCAGCTCATACGGTCCCAAACGGTTTGCCGATGCGCCAGCCGCCGGAGTTGGGCACGCCGCGACCATGCTTGCGCTTAGCGGTAACGTCGCATCGGTTCCCGCGCCCGGCTCCGTCGGCGCTTCGGCGTTCACCGTCCTTTCGGAGCCCGGCAGTTTTGATGGTGCATGAGCCATTAATCACTGATTGGCCGTGTTCGACCGCTGAAAGAGCTCTCAGGTAAGAATGAGGCTTTTATGAAAAGCGATTCACTTGCTCCGGCGAAGTGGTCTAGCAGCCCGTTGAAAAACTCCGTTGGCTAGCTACCATCGGCCGATCCGTTTCTGGCGGCAATTGGAGGCCGAGTCGATGGCAATGGGCAAGCGGGAATCCGAGCAGCAGCAAGACCTATTTATCACGCACGATAAATTGCCGCGCTCGCCGGGTCATGTGTTCTATCGCAAGTTGAAT
>DASXLL010000391.1:0-4073 GCA_036496265.1 Pirellulaceae bacterium
CCCGCGCTCACGCCGTCTCCGCAACCCCGGCCAGCTCCGACGGCGCAAGCGCTACCGCCAAATCCCGTCGCTCAAAGGGGTCAAAATTGGACGCCGATACGGGGTCAAAATTGGGCGCCGATTGACAGGGTGATTGCCGAAGCTGCTATCAAACGAACCAGCGACTCTGCAAAGGGCAATAAAAGGGGTTGCGGCGGATATCATCGAAGTCCGAGAGGAATCGTCCCGCCCTCATCCCAGTGCCACCTGGGTTCGCGACGAAAATCGCTCCAATCCTTGGCGCTGAATCTGACAGCCGATGCTTGCAGCCCCTATCGGATAGCCGACCTGACCCGCTACGATGCGTATCCTGCGGCTTTGGGGGCGAACGTGAGACGGCGGGAGTTTCTCAGCGGTCTGGGCTGCGCGGTGGCGTGGCCGGTTGTGGCGCGGGCGCAGCAAGCCGCGATGCCGGTCGTCGGCTTCATGAGTGGCCGGTCACCCGATGATGCTGGGCATCTAATCGCCGCGTTCCGACAAGGTCTGGGCGAAGGCGGGTTCGTTGAAAGTCGCAACATCGTCATTGAATACCGCTGGGCTCTCGGAAAATACGACCGGCTGTCTTCACTAGCGGCTGATCTGGTGAGCCGCCGGGTGGCCGTTCTGGTGGGTGTCGGCGGCGATGGTTCGGCTGTGGCAGCCAAGCAAGCGAGTGCGACGATCCCAGTCGTTTTTGGGATGGGCGGCGATCCAGTTAAGGCCGGATTGGTCGAAAGCCTCAATCGGCCAGGCGGCAATGCGACGGGCTTTACATTGTTGACCAACGAGATGGAGCCGAAGCGGCTTGGAATGCTGCACGATCTCGTGCCGGGAGCTGCTGTCCTCGGGGTATTGCTCAATCCGAGATTCCCGCCGGCCGGACAGCAACTCCTAGATGTCGAGGACGCAGCACGAAAAGTCAATCAGCGGCTTTTCGTAGCAAAAGCCAGCAACGACAGCGAATTGAGCGCGGCCTTCACGTCGCTCGTAGCGCAGCGGGTTGGTGCGCTGCTTGTAGCTGCCGACCCGTACTTCGATACGCGACACGATCGTCTTATTGCGTTTGCAGCACAAAATCGATTGCCCGCGATCTATCAGTTTCGCGAATATGCTGTCGCCGGTGGTCTAATCAGTTACGGGCCGAACATCACTGATATGTACCGCCAAGCAGGCGCCTATACCGCTCGAATTCTTAAAGGCGAAAAGCCGTCCAGCCTGCCGGTCGTGCAACCGACCAAGTTCGAGTTTGTCATCAATCTGAAAACTGCCAAGACACTCGGTCTGGTTATTCCCGCAGGGCTGATCTCTTTTGCGGACGAGGTGATCGAATGATGTCGGCTTATTCACTTCGCGTCATGCGTCGCGTATCGGCCAAACGGGCGCCTTTGGGGCGAAGCAGATATCCCAAAGGGCAAATGTCATGAATGACCGCTACGCTTACGTTTCCTCACTTGGGAGCTGACATGAGGCGACGAGAGTTTATCGGCGCACTTGGTAGCACTGCGATAGCGTGGCCGCTCGACGCTCGCAGCCAGTCTGACATGCCTGTCGTCGGCTTCCTCAACAGTCTGTCGCCCGCCGAGACCAGCCATATCGTCGGCGCGTTTCGCCAGGGTATGGCACAAGCCGGTCTTATCGAGAGAAAGACTGTGCGTTTCGACTACCTCTACGCGGATGGCGTCTATGAGCGATTGCCAGCGATGGCTTCCGAATTCGTTCGCCGCAACGTTGCCGTCATCGCAGCCGGCGCTCCGCCTGCGGCGATAGCCGCAAAGGCTGCTACTTCGACAATTCCAATCGTATTCGTGGTTGGTTTTGATCCGGTCACGGCCGGCTTGGTGGCGAGCTACAACCGCCCTGGCGGCAATGCCACAGGCGTATGTCTGATCACGTCCCCGCTCGCGCAAAAGCGCCTGGAATTGATCTTCGAACTGATGCCCAGAGCTAGAAATTTTATCATGCTCGTAAACCCGACATTTTCGGAAGGGCCCATTGAAATCCGAGACGCGCAAGCCGCAGCGTCCGCCAACGGACGACAACTGCACACCGTCGATGCGGGCACGGAAGCCGAAATCGACAAAGCTTTTGAATCAATCCGCGAACAGGGCGGCGAAGCGCTCATCGTCGCCTCTGATCCATTCTTTGTCACCCAGCGCGCGCAGCTCGCCACGCTGGCCGCGCGACATAGCATTCCAGCGATCTATCCATTCCGGGAACAGGTAGCAGCCGGCGGATTGATGAGCTACGGACCGAGCCTCGCCGACGCCTATCGCCAGGCCGGTTTATATTCCGGCCGTATCCTCAAGGGCGAGAAAGCGGCCGAACTTCCCGTGGTCCAGCCGACCACCTTTGAAATGGTCATCAATTTAAAGACCGCGCGTTCGCTCGGCATCGACGTGCCGGCGAGGCTTCAAGCACGCGCCGACGAAGTGATCGAATGAGCATTTTTGCTGCAGCGCATTTTGGTTTCGAAGGGCACGTTTCGGAAATCCCGGCAGGTACGCTCTGCGGTCGCTATCGGATCGCCAGCCTGACCCGCTACGATACCTTGTATTGAGCCTGGGGGCGGGCATGAGACGGCGGCAATTCATTGGTCTGATTGGCGGTGCGGCGATGTGGCCGTTAGCGGCGTCGGCGCAGCAGGCCGCGATGCCGGTCATCTTTGTATTTAATAGCGGCAATCAAACAACAAATGCCAAGAATCTGACGGCCTTTCATCAGGGATTGAAGGAAGCGGGCTTCGTCGAAGGTCAAAATGTCACGATCGAATTCCGTTGGGGCGAAAACCAATTTGATCGTCTCGCGGAGCTGGCGACTGAGGTCGTTGCCCGACGACCGGCTGTAATCGTGTCGAACACCCTGACAGCCTTGCGAGTTAAAGCCGTCACCGCAACCATTCCGATCGTGTTCACGACAGGCAGCGATCCCGTGAGGGATGGTTTAGTGACCAGCATGAGCCGGCCGGGCGGCAACATCACGGGTGTTGTCTTTATCACTGGGACCTTAGGGGCAAAACGGTTGGAACTGCTGCGCCAATTCGTGCCAAAGGCGACCAAGATTGCGATGCTGATGTACCCGGGGACGCCCGAAACTGAAGCGGAACGAAAGGATGTGCAGATCGCGGCGCAAGCCATTGGAAGGCAGGTCGAAGTTTTCGAAGTTCGAACCCCTGACGACGTCGAAAAGACGTTTGCCAGATTAGCAGCGCGTCAAGTCGATGCTCTGCTGATCGGGACCGGTCCATGGTTGACTAACAATCGGGGACTGATCGTCGCGTTGGCGGCACGCCACGCGCTTCCCGCGATGTACGCGAACCGCGAGTCTGTCGAAATCGGTGGTCTGATGGGGTACGGCGCTAGCCTGCAAGACGCTTATCATCAAGCAGGGCTCTACACGGGCAGAATTCTAAAGGGCGAGAAGCCAGGCGATCTCCCTGTCGTGCAGTCCAGCAAGTTTCAATTCGTGATCAACCTTAGCGCCTCTAAGGCACTCGGACTGGAATTCCATCCGCAGCTGCTCGCCACCGCCGACGAGGTGATCGAGTGAAGCGGCGCGAAGTCATAACGCTAATCCTCTAGAAGGGGTCAACCGATGCGCTCTCGCCGCCAGGTTCTCTCATTTCTTTTGGGTGCCGCGAGCTCGCCAGCTTGTTTCACCGGTTCAACGGCTCAAACTTATCCGTCGCATCCCATCCGGCTGATCGTCCCGTTTCCGCCCGGTGGCGTGAATGATACGGTGGCACGTCCTTGGGCCGAGAAGATGCGCAATCGCCTCGGGACTATCGTTATTGAGAACGTTGGCGGTGCGGGCGGAGCTGTTGGCGCCGCGGCCGCGGCCCGGTCGAATCCTGACGGCTATACGTTGCTTCTTACGCCGGAAGGTACCTTGTTGGTCACCCCGATTGCATCGAAACGGCCCTTATACGATTGGAATAGTTTCGAGCCGATTGCGATTCTTGTGAAGAGCGCAGTTGGATTTGTGGTTCATCCGTCGGCACCCTTTCGTACGCTGAAGGACGCGGCTTCGTTTGCAAAGTCGAAGCCAGGAGCCGTCTC
>DASXLL010000392.1:0-48269 GCA_036496265.1 Pirellulaceae bacterium
TTCCTTCATCTCACTCTCGGTCGCGGCGCCGACGTTGATCTTGGCCACGCCGCCGGCCAGCTTGGCGAGCCGCTCTTCGAGCTTTTCGCGGTCGTAATCGCTGGTGCTGGCCTCGATCTCGCGGCGGAGCTGGGCGATGCGGCCCTTGATGTCGTCGCCCTTGCCGGCCCCCTCGATGATCGTCGTGTTGTCCTTGTCGATGATCACCTTTTTCGCGCGGCCCAGGTCGTTGAGCGTGAGGTTTTCGAGCTTCACGCCGAGAGCTTCGAAGATGGCCTGGCCGCCGGTGAGGATTGCGATGTCCTCGAGCATGGCCTTGCGGCGGTCGCCGTAGCCAGGGGCCTTCACCGCGGCGCAGTTGAAGGTGCCGCGGAGCTTGTTGATGACGAGCGTGGCGAGGGCCTCGCCTTCGACTTCTTCGCAGACGATGAGCAAGGGGCGGCTCTGTTGCACGACGGCTTCGAGCAGCGGCACCAGCTCTTTGATCTGCGTGAGCTTCTTCTCATAGACGAGGATGTAGGGATTTTCCAGCACGCATTCCATCGTCGTGGCGTCGCTGACGAAGTAGGGCGAGAGATAGCCGCGATCGAACTGCATGCCTTCGACCCATTCGGTCTCGGTCTGCAGGCTTTTGCCTTCGTCGACGGTGATGACGCCGTCTTTGCCGACTTTTTCCATGGCGTCGGCGAGTAGCTTGCCGATTTCGCGGTCATTGTTGGCCGCGATCGAGGCCACGTTGGCCATTTCGGCCTTCTCTTTGATCTTGATCGACATCTTGCCAAGCTTCTCGCTGATGTCGGCTACGGCCTTTTCAATGCCTTGCTTCATCTGGACCGGATTAACCCCGGCGACGACGGCTTTGAGGCCTTCGTTGAAGATGGCTTCGGCGAGGACGGTGGCGGTGGTGGTGCCGTCGCCGGCGACGTCGCTTGTCTTGCTGGCGACTTCGCGGACCATGCGGGCACCCATGTTCTCATAGACGTCTTCCAGGTCGATTTCCTTGGCGACCGTGACGCCGTCCTTGGTGACCGTGGGAGAGCCGAAGCTCTTTTGCAGGATCACGTTGCGGCCCTTGGGGCCGAGCGTGACCTTAACGGCCTTGGCCAGCTTGCTGACGCCGCGGCGAATGGCTTCGCGGGCTTCTTGATCGAAGGCGATGATTTTGGGCATTGTTAAATGTTCTCCGAGTGATTTTCGATGTAAGTTGTTTCCGGCAAGTGGTTTATCGTTGGCCGGATACTGAGGCGCAAGTACTACTAGTAGTGTTTTATTAGTGGCATGGCCGGCCGGAGGCCCGCCCCACGGAACGCCGCTGAGGGCGTTCCCTACAGGTTTAGTCGTCCAGAATCGCGAGGATGTCGTCTTCTTTCAGGAGGAGGAGCTCTTCGTCGCCGACTTTGAAGTTTTCGCCGCCCCAGGCGCTGAACAGGACGCGGTCGCCAACTTTGACTTGCAGCTTGCCGCGGCTGCCGTCGTCGAGCAGCTTGCCATTGCCGACGGCTTCAATCACGCCGCGGGTGGGCTTTTCCTTGGCTGCGTCGGGCAGGACGATGCCGCCGGCGGTGCGCGATTCGCCCTCTTCGCGGCGGACGACCACGCGGTCGCCGAGCGGCTGGAGCTTGAGTTGGGTCTTCTTGGATGGTTTTTCTTTGGTCATAGTCGCCATGCGTCGCAATTCCTCCGAAAGCGAATGAGGGTTGTGGTTGTTAGTCGGGAACTTCGAGCTTCAGAGGCCAGAAGCCTTTGCCAGCAAGGAGTTTTGTCGCGGCAGGATTGGCGGTTTGCAGACCACCCGTTGTGGTTTGCAGGCCAGGATTGGCGGGTGCTGGGGTTGGATTGTGTCGCTGCGTCGGTTTCAAAAACGACTGTCCGAGACTGCCAAAACGGCGCAGTTGAACACGGTCGTTCCTGTAAGGCAAGTTGCGCGCCAATAGCGGCGACTCGCGCAAGAAAGCAATGCCTGATAAAGACTTAGAGATTGTTTAATAGCATTTCCATGGTGCCTGTGAATAGGCGGCAGTGTAGTACCAGTAATGGTTGCTGATAGGGCCGGCCATTTTGGCAATTCCGAGACGATTGTCCTCGCTGGCGCGTTGGGTTTGTGTTGGGAAGGGCACAGGCTTTGCGAAGGCGGTAGGCCCGGTAGCTCCCCAGCGCACCGGGCGCTTTGCGGGGACATTGTGTTCCTTGAAATCGCCGAGCGGATCACGTCAGGCTCGGCTGGAGGTGATTTATGAGGAGTTTCGTGAAGCATGGAGCGTTGGGGCTGTTGGTAGCGGGCCTGACGCTGGTGATTGTCAGCGATGTGCATGCCTGGCCGCTCCGGCGACGAAATCGCGGGAATTACGGCTATTCGGGCGGATCTAACTACGGCACAAACTATGGTTATGGGACCAATGGTTATCGCACCAACTATGGAACTTATGGCACTGCGCCTGCGATGGCGACCGCGCCCAGTGCGACCGTGACGGCGCCGGGTGTTGGCGTTGCGGCAGGGCCGACGGGATATGGTGCGGGCGCAGCGGTGACAGCGCCCGGCGTCGGTGTCGCAGCAGGTCCGACTGGATATGGTCCCGGCGCGGCGGTGAGGGCACCGGGCGTGGGAATTAACGCGGGACGGGGCGCGGCAGGCGTAGGAGCTAATGTTCGCGCTCCTGGAGTTGGGGTAAATACCGGAGTGGCGCCGGCTGGGGCGAATGTCAACGTGCCCGCCGCTGGCGTGAATGCGGGCGTTGGAACTCGTGGCGGTGTTGGCGCGGGCGCGAACATCAATGCCCCGGGCGTTAACGCGCAGGGCACGGTTCGTGGCCAAACGCCGGACGGGCCGGTTCCTTAACGCGCGGTCGTAGAAATTCATTACCACAATTTATTTACGCCAAGGGGCACGCGAGCCGGCCAGCGCGCGTGCCCCTCTTTATTGCACTAACGGCTTATCGGATAAGTAGATACTGAAAGCAACTCGGCGTTGAAAATCGTTGCGTCGGGCGAGCTTCGCGGTTATATTCAATGCTTAACGCCGGGCTGGCTGGGGCCGCGGCGAATTGGCCCGCCTTAACCAGTTCCCACCTATTTCTCTGAGTTGGATTGGCCTAGGCGAAGGAAAGATCCTTCAGAGTCGTCGCGTTTGTCGGAATCGAAATTCCGGGACCAAGTTTGGTCCCGGCTAGTCGTATGGATCGATTATGCCGCTGCCTATCAAGTGTGCCGCTGTCCTTTTGTTGTCTATGTACGTTGTTATACCCGTTCTGGCCATTGAGCCGGCGGCGGACGCGAAGGGGGACGTTAGCTTTTTCAAGGACGTGATGCCGATTCTGCGGAAGAACAACTGCACGGGATGTCATCAGCCGGCGAAGCAGGGGGGCGATTATGTGATGACGGAGTTCGCTGCCTTGATCAAAGGTGGCGAGAGCGGTTCGGCCGCGGTGGCGCCGGGAAAGCCGGACAAGAGCTATTTGATCGAGCAGATTACACCGGCGAGCGGGAAAGCCGCGATGCCGAAGGATGCGCCGCCGCTGAGTGACACGGACGTGGCGACGATTCGGAAGTGGATCGAGCAGGGGGCGAAGGACGATACGCCGGCGAGCAACCGGCCGCAGTATGACGCGGATCATCCGCCGGTTTATCTCGCGCCGCCGGTGCTGAAGTCGATCGAGTATTCGCCAAAGGGGGATTTGCTCGCCGTCGGCGGTTATCACGAGGTGCTGCTGATTAAGGCGGATGGCGGTGAACGGAACGCCACAGAGGGCGTTCCCTACAGGACTGTTGCTCACCTTGTCGGCCAATCGGAGCGGATCGAATCGGCGCGGTTTTCGCCCGATGGGAAAATGTTGGCGGTGTCGGGCGGCTCGCCGGGGCGGTTTGGGGAGTTGCAGATTTGGGACGTTGAAAAAAAGGAGATGAAGCTCTCGCTGATGATCGGCTACGACACGATTTATGGCGCGAGTTGGTCGCCGAATGGGAAAATGGTGGCGGTGGGATGCCCGGATAACACGTTGCGAGCGTTTGATCCGGAGACGGGCAAGCAGGTGCTGTTTAGTGGGGCACACAACGACTGGGTGCTGGATACGACGTTCTCGGTGAATGGCGATCACTTGATTAGCGTCAGTCGCGATATGTCGATGAAGTTGATCGAGGTGAAGACCGAGAGATTTATCGATAATTTGACCAGCATTACGCCAGGGGCGCTGAAGGGCGGCTTGATTGCGGTCGATCGGCATCCGACGAAGGACGAGTTGCTCTGCGGCGGATCGGATGGTGCGCCGAAGATTTTTAAGATGGTGCGCACGGAAGCACGGAAGATCGGCGATAACGCGAATTTGCTCCGCGAGTTTGAGAAAATGCCGGGGCGGGTGTTCGGTGTGGCTTATAACAACGATGGCAGCCGTGTTGCGGCGGGTAGTTCCAGTGATGGGACGGGCCAGGTGGAGGTCTATAACGCGGCGGATGGCGCGGTTGTGTGGAAGGCAGAGGTCGCCGAGGGTGGAATTTACACGGTGGATTTCAGTCCGGATGGCAAGATGGTGGTTGCCGGGGGCTTTGATGGCGATGTGCGGATTTACGATTCGGCCGACGGGAAGTTGATCAAGCGATTCTTGCCGGTTGAAGTTAGTAAACAGGCCGTGGCGGCAAGGTAGGGCAACTAATTTAGTAGCCGGAACAATCGTGCTCCCGGAACGTCTCCAAATTATTATCAATTGCGAATTTCCGGGACCAAGACTGGTTCCGGCTAAATGAATAGAAAAACATGCTGAAGCTCAACCAACCTCTCTGCATTCTCTGCTGGGTTACGGCTCTTGCTTTAGCCGCGATCGTGGCCACTGTGCGCGGCGATGATCCGTTGAAGGAGCAATTGCCAAGCGGCTTAAAAGTTGTCGCTCTCGAAGCCAAGCCGGCCGCTATCGAGCTGAAACATAAGTTCGATTACCGCCAGGTTCTGATTACCGGCAAACTCGAAACCGGCGAGAAGGTGGATTTGACGCGGATAGCGAAAGCGGAACAGGACGGCAGCGCGGTTAGTGTGTCGGCCGATGGATTAGTGCGGGCGAAGGCAGATGGTGGCGGGAAGCTGAAGTTTTCGTTTGAGGGGAAGTCGGTGGAAGTGCCGGTGACGGTGAGCGGAGTGGAAGCACCGCATGCGGTGAGTTTTGTGCGCGATGTGCAGCCGGCGTTGTCGAAGATGGGATGCAACCAGGGAACTTGCCATGGATCGAAGGAAGGCAAGTTAGGTTTCAAGCTGTCACTCCGTGGCTATGATCCGCTGTTCGATCATCGGGCGCTGACGGATGACATTGGCTCGCGGCGGTTCAATCGGTCGGCGCCGGATCAGAGCTTGATGCTGCTCAAGGCGACGGGTTCGATTCCGCATGTGGGCGGGGTGCGAACGAATGTGGGCGAACCGTATTACGAGCTGGTGCGGGATTGGATTTCGCAAGGAGTGAAACTGGATTTGAAGGCTCCGCGGGTGACGAAGATCGATGTGCTACCGGTGAATCCTGTCGTGCCGCTGCCGGGAATGAAGCAGCAAGTCACGGTGATGGCCACTTTTGGTGATGGCTCGACGCGGGATGTGACGCGAGAGGCGTTTATTGAGAGCGGCAATATTGAGGTGCTGGAAGCGAATCCGACGGGAGTAGTGACTACGTTGCGGCGCGGCGAAGCGCCAATTCTGGTGCGCTATGAAGGGAATTACGCGGCGACGACGCTCGTTTGCATGGGCGATCGCAGCGGTTTTGCGTGGGAGCCGCAACCGAGGCAGAACTACGTCGATGAACTAGTTGATCGGAAGCTGTTGGCGGTGAAAACGAATGCCAGCGAGTTATGCAGCGATGGGGAATTTGTTCGGCGGGTGTATCTCGATCTAACGGGGCTGGTGCCGACGGCGAAGCAAACGCGGGAGTTTTTGGCTGACAAGCGCGAAAGTCGGGTGAAGCGCGACGCCTTGATCGACAACCTGATCGGCAGCCGGGAGTATGTGGAGCATTGGACGAATAAGTGGGCTGATCTGCTGCAGGTGAATCGGAAGTTTTTGGGAGAAGAAGGGGCGGCGGCGCTGCGGAATTGGATCAAGGAGCGGGTTGCGTCGAATGAGCCGTACGATCGGTTCGCGCGGGAGATATTGACGGCGAGCGGGTCGAATTTGGAGAATCCGGCGGCCGGTTATTGGAAGGCGATTCGCGATCCGGCGGCGCTGATGGAGAACACGACGCACTTGTTTCTCGCGGTGCGGTTCAATTGCAATAAGTGCCACGATCATCCGTTCGAGCGGTGGACTCAGGACCAGTATTACCAACTGTCGCAGTATTTCGCTCAGGTTGGGCGGAAAGAGATGAAGGAGTTTGACGGGAAGAAGTTGGGCGGGAGTGCTGTCGAAGGGGCAGTGCCGCTGGTGGAAGTTGTCTATGACACGGGCAGCGGTGATGTGAAGCACGATCGGACGGGGCAGGTTGTCGCGCCGTCGTTTCCGTATGGACTGCAAGGGGCTCGGGCCGGTATTCCGGCGGGAGTACCCGCGGGGCTCGGGGCTAAGGGAAGTGGTTCCCAAACGCCCCCCTCAACCCCGAATCCCGAATCCCGAGTCCCTCCCTCCCGCAGGGAAGTCCTCGCCGATTGGATCGCCTCGAAGGACAATCAGTACTTCGCGAAGAGCTATGTGAATCGGCTGTGGGGCTATTTGTTCGGTGTAGGGATCATTGAGCCGATTGATGATATTCGGGCTGGGAATCCGCCGACGAATCCGGAGTTATTGGACGCTCTGGCCAAGGAGTTTATCGCCAGCGGCTTCGATGCGCAGCAGATTCTGCGGACGATTTGCAAGTCGCGGACGTATCAACTTTCGGTCGTGACGAATAAATGGAACGAGGACGACACGATCAACTACAGCCACACGATGCCGCGACGGCTGCCGGCTGAGGCGTTGTATGACGCGATTTTTGAGGCCACCGGGGCGACCGAAAAACTGCCCGGTGTGCCGGCGGGCTTCCGGGCGGCGCAATTGCCGGATGCCGGCATTTCGGTGCCGTTTCTGGAGGATTTTGGCAAGCCGGTGCGCGAGTCGGCCTGCGAGTGCGAGCGGTCGAGCGGCATGGTGCTCGGGCCGATCTTGAAGCTGATCAACGGGCCGACAGTGGCGGAGGCGTTGACGGATCCGCAGAGCGCGCTGAATCAACTCGCGGCGAAGGAGAAAGATGACACGAAGCTGATTGAAGAAGTGTTTGTGCGGTTTTTGTCGCGCAAGCCGACGGCGAATGAGTTGAAGCTGGGCGTGGAGACGCTGAAGGCAGCGGCGGACGATCACGCGAAGGCTGTGGTGGCGCTGGCTGAGTATGAAAAGCAGATCGGGGAGAAGCAGGCGGCGTGGGAAGCATCGCAGGGGAAGCCGATCGTGTGGCGGGCGCTGGAAGCGACGGAGTTAAAGTCGGCGGCGGGCGCGATGCTGACGGAGCAGGACGATCGGTCGATCGTGGCGAGCGGCAATTTGGCGAAGGATACCTATACGATTGCAGCGAACGTCGATTTGCCGGCGATTACGGGGCTCAAGCTGGAGGCGATTGCCGATCCGTCGCTGCCGGGAGGCGGACCTGGGCGGGCGCAGAATGGAAATTTTGTCTTGGGCGAGCTGAAAATGACATTCGCGGCGAAGGGCAGCGATGCTCAGCCGGTGGCGGTGGTTTTGGAGAATGGGACGGCAGATTTCAGCCAGTCGAATTTTTCGCCTGCGGGAGCCGTCGATGGGAATGATCAGACCGGGTGGGCTATTTCGCCCCAGTTCGGCAAATCGCACGAGGCGGTTTTTGAGGTGAAGGAAAACGACGCGCTCAAAGGCGCCGGCGTCGTGACGATCACGCTGTCGCAGCAATACAAGGACGGAAAGCACCTGCTCGGCAAATTCCGGCTGAGCGTGACGGATGGCGAGCGGCCACTGAATAAGGAGAAGCTGCCGGAGGCCGTAGTGGCGGGACTGGCGGTGCCAAAAGAGCAGCGGACGGCTGAGCAAGCGACGGCGGTGGCCGATTACTTCAAGTCGCTGGATGCCGATTGGACGCGGTTGTCAGCGGTGGCCAAATCGGCTGGGGATCAGATGAAGAATGCACGGGCATTGGGAATTCAGGATTTGGGTTGGGCGCTGATTAATAGCCCGGCGTTTTTGTTTAATCGCTAGAACGGCACACGGAGTGTGCCTACTACATGAGGCGGCGCGTGATTTCGTCGATGCGCACGGCTATTGGGGCCGTTGGCCCCATGTCACGGCGTTCGACGTAGAGCCATTTGAGCCAGTTATATGCGCCGAGGATGAGGCCGGTTTGGTCAAGCCAGTCGATCAGCTGGCGGTCGCCCTCCGATATCGGGCGCAACTCAGAGTAGGCGTCGATGGCGGAATGGCGGGCTATTGGGTCGTCGCCGACAAGGCTGCCGAGGAGTCGGGCGATGTCGGTGAGGGGCGTGTCGATGCGCAGTGCGCCGAAGTCGATCAGGCCGGTGACGGAGTCGCCGGTGAAGAGGATGTGGTCGTGGTGGATGTCGCGGATGGCGGGTTGTAGGGGCAAGTGGCTCGTGGCCGAGCCTGGGCCGGCAGGCAGTTGTCGTTGAAGACGTTGCTTTAGTGCCGCGAGCATTCGCCTGGCGCGGGCATCAAGTTCATTATCAAGCGGCGTGGCCACTGCTTGCTCGATTTGAAGTAGTTCACCTCGGTCGAGTGCTTGTAACTGGTGCAGGCGGTCGGCGATGGCGGGCGCGGGCCTGGCTTGGGTTTGGAAGCGGGCGGCAAGATTGTGAAACGTGGCGAGCGCGTGCATCGCGGCTCGGAGGCGGGCGGTTGTAGGATTGGCGTGAAAGTCGGCGAAGCCGGGGAGCCAGTTGGTGAGTTCCCAGAGATGGCCGGCGTGATGGATGAATGTCGTGCCGGAGTGAGCACGTTGCGGTGAGGGGACGACGGGGAGTTGCGGAGCGACATGGAGGAGGACGTTGTGAATGAATTGCAGGCGCTGGGGCGTGGGATGCTCCGTGGGCCAGCGGC
Organism: Pirellulaceae bacterium; assembly: GCA_036496265.1. Lineage (GTDB taxonomy): Bacteria > Planctomycetota > Planctomycetia > Pirellulales > Pirellulaceae > CAYLLN01. The sequence continues at coordinate 9,014 of DASXLL010000392.1, forward strand.
GGAGGCAGAAGGCGTGGTTGGTGGCGTCGGTGATGCGCCAGAGGAGGGAGCCGCTCCAGCCGCCGGCATTGGCGAGAGGCTCGATGCGAACTAGGTGCCTGGCGAGGGCGTAGTGGGATAGTACGGGTTGAACGGATTCGTCGGTCACGATTGGCAGGTCCTGACCACCGAGCGACGCTCAGCAGTCTCTCCCGATGGCAGAGGGAGAATAGCTGGCAAAATCCTTACCGCTGTACCGGTGAAGCGGTAGAATAGCCTATATTTAACGGACAATTTGGCCACGGTGGCTCGCAGCCGGTGAAACACAACTGCTGTTGGTGATTTGGCTTCAGGCGACAGGGATGTTGGTTGGCTACGGGCATGGGCGGTTTCTTTTCGCGCGATTTACCAGCTCTGAGAGAGCCTGTTTATGAAGCAATGCATTCGTTTGCTAGTGGCAATAATTTTCTGGGGTTTCTTGTTTGCTCAGCTACCGAGTTGGGGACAATCTTCAACCAGCGAGAAGTCGAAGGAAAGCTCTGCGGATGCGAAGGAAAAGGAGACGAAGTCAACGCCGACTCCGCCGCCCTACGCCAGCATTTTGAAGGAAGCACAGCCGAAGAGCGGCTTGTGGACGGTGTATCAGAAGGGGCAAAACCTCTACTGGGAGATCGCCTCGGGCGATTACTCGGCGGAGTACATCGTGCTGATCTCGATCAGCCGCGGGATTGGGCAGGGTCAGATTTTGGGCGGCATGAGCTGGGGCTTTGGCGACGACTGGGTGTGGCAGTTCCGCAAAATTGGCGAGAACGTGCATGTGATTCGCAAAAACGTGCGGTTCAAGGCGAACGCAAACTCGCCGGAATCGAAAGCAGTGGCGGCGGCGTACTCCGATAGCGTGCTATTCAGCCTGCCGATCGCGGCGAAGGGGCCAAAGGGGGGCGACCTCGTCGATTTGACGAGCGTATTCATGAGCGACTTGCCGCAGATCAGCCGCGTGTTGCCGGGCTTCAGCTTTTCGCAGCAGAAATCGACATGGCACGAGGTGAAGGCGTTCGACGAGAACATGGAGCTCGACGTAGCCGCGACGTATGCGTCGAGCGGCAATGCGGACATCGACACGATTCCCGACTCGCGCGGGGCGACGATCAATGTGCACTATTCGATCAGCAAGATTCCGAGCACGGGTTATCAGCCGCGGCTGGCCGACGATCGCGTGGGCTATTTCGTGACGGCGGTGAAGGATTTTTCGAGCAAAAGCGACCGCGACCAGTTCGTGCGATATATCAACCGCTGGGATTTGCAAAAAGCCGATTCGTCGCTCGATCCATCGCCGCCGAAGAAGCAGATCGAGTTCTACCTGGAGAAGACGGTGCCGTTCAAATATCGCAAGGCGATTTACGACGGCATTTATGAATGGAACAAGGCGTTCGAGAAGGCGGGTTTCAGCAACGCGATCATCGTCAAGCAGCAAGGCGACAAGGACAACATCGATCCGGAGGACATTCGGTACAACTTTTTCCGCTGGATCACCAGCAACGCGGGCTTTGCGATGGGTCCCAGCCGCGTGAATCCGTATACGGGGCAGATTCTCGACGCGGATATCATTTTCGACGCGGATTTTCTCACTTCGTGGAAGCAGGAATACGAAACTTTCACGACACAATCGATTGCGGAGATGACCGGCGGAGCGCTCGAGATTTATAAAGAAGGCACAACGCGGCCGCGAGCGTTCTTTGACGAGAGGCCACGAGTTATCTTCGATGAGCGACCGCTGAGCGGCAGCGATTGCACGCTGGCCACAGGGATGAGCATGCAGCTCGCGTTCGGCTCCGCGGCGATCATGGCCGGCGCCGACGCAAAGGTGAATGAAGCGAATTTGGAGAAGCTGATTCAGCAGGGGCTGAAAGAAGTGACGATGCATGAGGTCGGCCATACGCTCGGCCTGCGACACAACTTCAAGGGCAGCAAGTGGCAGAGTCTGAAGGACATGAACGAGGAGAAGTGCAAAGGGTGCCTGGTGGCGACCGTGATGGATTACAACCCGACGAACATCGTGCCCAAGGGCTGGACGCAGGGCGATTACTACGCGACGACGATCGGGCCGTATGACAATTGGGCGATCGAGTATGGCTATAAGCCGCACTCCGGCGGGACAACGGGCGAGATTGGCGAGTTGAAGAAGATTGCGTCGAAGAGCGGAGAGGCGGCGCTGGCGTTCGCGACCGACGAAGACACGCGGGGCGTCGATCCCGATCCGGACAGCAACCGCTTCGACCTCGGCTCCGATCCGATGGAATATGCCAACAATCGGCTGGAGCTGTTGAAGGAGCTGCTGCCGGGCCTGGTCGATCGGATGACGAAAGAAGGGGACGATTTCACACAATCGCGGCGGGCGTTCAATATTCTGTTTTCGCAGTTTGCCCAGAGTTCGTTTTTTGTCGCGCGCTATGTCGGCGGATTGCAGACGTCGCGGAGCCACAAGGGCGATAAAGACGGCAAGCCGCCGGTGACGTTGGTCGATGCCAAACTGCAGCGCGACGCGCTAAAAATGCTCGAAGATAACGTCTTTAGCGACAAGAATTTTCAGTTCCCGCCGGAGCTGCTAAATCAGCTCGGCTGGTCGAATTGGAACCACTGGGGCGTGCGCGAGACGACGCGAAAAGATTTCGGCGTCCACGATTTTGTCTTGCAATGGCAGGACCGGGTTTTGGATCAGCTTCTTTCCTCGGTGACGCTCAAACGCATGCACGACGCGGAGCTGAAGGCGCCTTCTGAAACGGACGTGATGACGACGGCCGAGTTGCTAACACGGCTGACGAAGGCGATTTTCTCGGAGGTTGAGAACACCAAAGAAGGGGATTACACCAATCGCAAGCCGGCGATCAGCAGCATTCGGCGGAATCTGCAGCGTTCGTATTTGGAGGAGCTGTCGAAGCTGGCCTTGGGATCGTCGGCGGCGCCGCAAGATTGCCAAACGGTGGCTTACTCAGAGCTTGCCAATCTCCAGCAGCGGATCAAGAGCCTGCTCGACAATCAGCCGGTGGCGAGCAAGCTGGATGTTTATAGCCGCTCGCATTTGCAGGAATCGTCGGCGCGGATCGCGAAGGTTTTGGATGCGAAGTTTGAGCTGCCGGCGCCGACGAGGTGATGATAAACTTCACGCGAATGCTGGGCGTATCTAGCAACAATTAAATTCGAAATCCGAAATCCGAAGCACGAAACAAATTCCAAGCACAAAATTCAAAAGAAGGCCGGCTTCCCGGCGGTTGCTCGTTTTTGCATTTCGATCATTTGTGCTTGTTTCGGATTTCGTGCTTCGTGCTTCATTTACCTATGTCACGACCGCCCCCACCGCCGGTGCCTTGGGCAAATAAATCGACCAAGCCGCGCGCGTTGGTGCTGGGATCGGGTGATCGGCCGAATTTGCGGGTGGAGGCGGGGCGACTGCGGTCGCTGATCGAGCAGCATCTCGAGGTAGTGCTCGAAGACCTGCAGTATAAGTTGGATTTGAGCCAGACCGACGCGGACTTGGCGGTCGTCCTGGGCGGCGATGGCTCGATTTTGCGGGCGGCGCTGCAGATGCAAGAGGTCCAGGTTCCGATTCTCGGCGTGAATCTGGGCAAGCTGGGATTCCTTGCTAGCGTCTCGCCGGTTGATTTTCCGCGGGTTCTGCCGGAAGTGGTCGAAGGCGAGTGCCGGGTCGTCGAGCATCTTATGTTTCGCTGCACGGTGTTCAGCGACGGTGTGAAAGTTGTCGAGACGCTGGGGCTGAACGAGGTTGCGATTCTCACCGGAGCGCCGTTCTCGATTCTCAACGCCGATCTTTACGTTGACGCAGAATTGGCAACAACTTATGCTTGCGATGGCTTGATCGTCAGCACGCCGGTTGGCTCGACCGCACACAGCCTGTCGGCGGGCGGGCCGATCCTGCGAAAGACGCTGCCCGCGTTCGTGATTTGCCCGGTCGCCCCGCATACGCTGACCGTGCGGCCGGTGGTCGATACGGCGGATCGCGTGTACGAGATCGTCGTGCCGCAGCCGAACGAGGGAACGATGGTCGTCGTTGATGGCCGTCCGGTATGGCGGATGATGCCGAACGACCAGGTGCGAATCGTCAGGGCCGAACCGACCTTCAAGATGATCGAAGCCCGCGGACACAGTTACTATCACACGCTACGCGAGAAATTAGGCTGGGCTGGGTATTTAGTGCATACGGATCGAGCTTAGCAACGGCGGGGTGAGTAGGTGAGTGGTGGAGGCGACCCAACTAGCGCAAGGATGCGAACAATGAAGACCCGACTGGATTTCGCGACCGTTCTGGCTCTGGGTATCGTGCTGAGTTTGTTTTCGGCCTGCGTGCTGGCTGCGCGCGGCGATGAGGCTGCTAAACCGGCAGAGAAAACAAAGAACGTTCTCGCCGAGTTGGAAAAGGCCAAGAACAGCGTCGGTTCGAGCTACAAGCTCGGCTATCGATTTCAGCCGGGCGAGACGGTGCGGACGAAGGTCGTTCATCTGGCCACGGTAGAAACGAAGATCAAAGGCGTCACCCAAAATACGAAATCTCGCACCATCTCCACGCGTGCTTGGAAGATTCGCGAGGTCGATGCGGCGGGCAACATCACATTTGACAACGTGGTCGAGCGAGTGGAAATGTGGAACAGCGTTGAGGGCCGCGAGGAGGTGCATTTCGACAGCGACGGCGACAAATCGCCCCCGGCGGAGTTTGTCAGCGTGGCGGCTTCGGTTGGCAAGGTCCTCGCATCGATCAAAATCGATCCGCAAGGGCGAATCCTCAGCCGCACGAACAATCAGGCGCAATACAATCCGGGCATTGGCGATTTGACGGTGCCGTTTCCGCCGGCGGACAAGCAGCCGATTAAGCCGGGAATGACCTGGTCGATCGCGGATGAGTTGAAACTGCCGCTGGATGATGGATCAATCAAGAAAGTGCAGACGCAACAGCAGTACAAGCTGGAGAAAGTCGAGAACGGCGTGGCCACGATCGCCGTCGCCACGACGGTGCTGACGCCGATCAACGATCCGAAGCTCCAGTCGCAGCTCGTGCAGCGTCTGCAAAAGGGGACGATCAAGTTCGACATCGATGCCGGCCGGTTAATTCACAAACAGTTCGACATCGATCAGCAAGTCTTTGGTTTTAGTGGGGCGGATAGCTTCATGCAGTATCTGGCTCGGCTAACGGAAGAGCCGGTGAAAGAGGACGTGAAGTCAGCCGCCAGGCCGGCGGGGAAAGTTGCGAAGTAATCGAGGCTTGCGCGACGGCCGTAGGGTGGGCTGTGCCCACCGTCTGCTCTTGGTGGGCACAGCCCACCCTACATGAGCCGCTAGCACGGCACCGCTCTTGAGCTACCAGCCGTTGGCGGATACAAGGAGCGCGGCCAAAGTGCGCTTTTGCACTTGGCAGGAGGCAGGAATGCCAACGACGAGATTTAGCCGCAGCGTGATCTTACTGGGCTTTTTAGCCTTCGCCGATTTATGTGCTGCGGACAGTTCGCACTATGAGGCGTATGTCTGCGTCGAACAAGCGGATGTGGTTGCGGGTCCTGGGCATCGCTATTACACGACGGATCGACTGCCGCGGGGGACGAAGGTTGAGATTTACCGCGAGGAGGCTTCGGGCTGGCTGGCAATCCGGCCGCCGGAGGGATCGTTTAGCTGGGTGCCGAGCGATTTCGTCGAGCGCACGGATGATGAAAAAGTCGGTCGCGTGAAGCAATCGACGGGCGCGTGGATTGGGACGACCGTCGAGCATGTCGATGAGCATCAGCAGCAAGTGACGTTAAAGGCAGGCGAGCTGGTTCAAATCGAGGCCGAGAAAAATGTTACTTCCAAGAGCGGATCCGAGCGACAGTGGCTGAAGATTGAGCCGCCGGCAGGTGAATATCGCTGGATTCATTTGCGCGATGTGAGCCGGCAAAAACCGGTTGATGAGCCGCCGGCGATTGCCGAAGGAGTCAGCGAAGCCGCGGAAGCTGCAGAAGTGAAACCGGAGCCGCAGCGAATCGACGTACCCGGCGGTGTAATTGCGTTGCGGGAATTGCGGCAGCAGAGTCCGAAAGTCGATCGCAAGGTGGAACCGGCCCAATATCGCAAGACGACGATTTCCGCCGAGTCGGCAAGCTCGTCGTCCGATGGATTCGTGCCTCGCAAAAGGCATGATTCTGAGCCAAGCGCGAGCAGCATGCCGATCGCGAGCTCGCCAGCGGCGCCAACCAGCCGCCCGCGGCTTGATCCTCCGGATCGAATCGCGTCAAGCAGCGCGGTCGCGCGCTCGAATTCTGCGCCAGCTTTCATTGGTAATCTGAGCAACGACGAAATCAATCGGCAACTCGATCAGATCGAAGTCGATCTGTCGCTGATGGTCGCCAAGGATCAGTCCGAGTGGAATTTGCCGGCGCTAAAGCGGCGCGTGGAGACGCTGGTGGATAGTGGGGTTGATCCGGCGGCCCGCGGACGCGCGCGGCTGACGCTGGACAAAATCAAGCAGTTTGAGGACACGTTCCATTCGACAGCGGCGACGGTGGCTCGCGGTTCGACTGGGCCGAAAGCCGCTGCCGCTGATACGTCGGCGGCGACAAATTCGCTGGCTGATCCCAGATATGATGCCCAAGGGTGGCTCAAACCCGTGGTTTCACGCAAGGGCGACAAACCGGCGGCGCCCTACGCGGTTGTCGATTCCGAAGGCCATCCGCTGACGTTCGTCTCGCCCGCGCCGGGGCTGAATCTCAATCGGTATCTCAATAAGCAGGTCGGCCTTTACGGCCGCCGCGGGTACCTAGAAGAGTTGAAGCGGCCGCATGTTGTGGCGGAGCGAGTCATCGATTTGGACACCAAAGTGCGGTAGTCATGCTTCATTAGTCGGGACCCAACTTGGTCCCGAAGGCTGTTCGCACCCCGGCTGATCATCGTCTGCAGCTCGAAAACCGTGGCTCGCGCGACCGCGCGTGACCGGGAGCTGTTAGCTCCCGGCTATTAAAAAGTGGTGGCCCTCCGCTAGCACCGCGTGGATAGCGGCATTTCTTTCGGCAAGGTTTTCCTGTCCCTTCAGGTCCGCGCCAGCCGAAGAATCCCAATGACCGGCATGAATTGCCAGATGGCTGGCATGCGCGCCGCGTCAGGGGGGGCTGCATGGGCATGGCGTGGACGCAGTCTAGACTCGCCGCGAGTCGGTTATCACGGCGAGCGATGCTGGCGGGCGGATTCGGAGCTCTCGCGGCCGCCGCGCTGACGCCGATGGCCGATGCCGGCTCTGTCGGCGAGGCGGATACATCCGATCAGGCCCGCGACGAGGCGATTCAGTCGCTGCCCGTGAATGAGCTGACCGCCGAAACGCGGCGGAAGTTGATGGCGGTCTGTGAGCGGCCGACGCTCTATCGCCGGCTGCCGCAACAATCGTTTACTTGCGATCCGACGCTGCACATTTTTCTGATCCGCAATCCGGAAGTCATCGTCAACATTTGGCAGCTCATGGGGGTCGCCAATATGTCGGCCGATCGGCAGGGGCCGTATCTGTGGAAAGGCAGCGACGGCGCGGGGACGATCTGCGACGTCGAGCTCGTGTATGGCACGAACGACGTACACATTCTCTATAGCGACGGCTATTACGAGGGATCGCTGCTCAAAAGAAAAGTCATGGGCCGCTGCGTGATGTTCCTCAAGTCCGGCTATGCCTTCGGCCAGGACCGGCGGCCGTATGTGGCGAACAAACTCGATTTATTCTTGCAAATCGACAATCTGGCGGCCGACGCTGTGGCCCGCACGCTATCGCCGTGGGTCGGCAAAGTCGCCGACGCGAATTTTCGCGAGTCCTGCGTGTTCGCCTCCAAGCTCTCGCAGACGGCGGAAACGAACCCTGCCGGAGTGCAAAAGCTATCCGACCGGCTCGACAAAGTGCAGCCGCCAGTGCGCGAGCAGTTCGCAAAGATCACGGCGACAGTACCGGAGAGAATTGCGGCGCTGGGGTCGGGTGGTGCGGTGCAACGGCGTTAGGAACCGATTAATCAGTACTCCGTACTGTTTAGACTTACGACAAATTTCCAACGCGTCGTTGGCGAGCCAGCGGTTGCCATTTGCGGCTGAATCAGCAAGCGCTCTGCTTGCTGGTGGATTTCTGAATCCAGCCCGCGCACAACGAAGGTCTTCTCTGCCGAGGCAAGAATTCGATATTGGCTACCGAGATAAAGCGGCCGATCCGAATGCCGGCAGGCCACGTCGAAGATAAGGTCCGCAGTATTTGGGACTGCCTCGATGCTGGCCGACCAGTGGCTGCGGCCAGCCATGCCGACGAGGAGCGCTGCGGAGACACCGTTTGGCAGCGTTTGAAACGTGAGGCTCTGCAGCGGCGGGCTGGGCGGCCAAGTGTTGGAAGTTGCGCCTTCGATCGACTCCAGCAGCGGTTCGGGATCGCGGCCGGGCTCAATGCGCGAGATGAGATGAGCGTAGCGGTCGCTGTGCCAGCGGAATTCGAGGCGAAGGCCCAGCCCATCGCTGCCAACCGCTTCGATTGATTCACTCCGCATTCCGCGCTCCGGGATCGAAGAACCAAGAACCAAGAACCAAGCTCCAAGAACCAAAACTAGTCATCAGGTTGGTTCTTGGTTCTTCGGTTCTTGGAATTTACTCCTCGTCGCCCACGGCGCCGGCCATTTCGCCCTTCACTCGCCACTTCAAATACGAGTCGAGAAAGCCTTGAATGTTGCCGTCGAGGACGTGGTTAAAATTGTGCTCTAAAAAACCCGTGCGGCTGTCTTTGACACGCTGCGAAGGATGCAGGAAGTAATTGCGAATCTGCGAGCCGAAGCCGACTTTGGCGCGGTTTTTGTATTTGGCCGCGTCCTCGGCCTCACGTTTTTCATCTTCGAGGCGCGCCAAGCGGGCCAGAATCATCTTGCGGGCCATTGCGCGATTTTGATGTTGGCTGCGTTCATTTTGGCACTTTACTTCCAATCCTGTGGCCAGATGGACAATGCGAACGCAGCTTTCCGTTTTGTTGACGTGCTGCCCGCCGGCGCCGCCTGCCCGCATGGTTTCCTCGCGAACATCCTTGTCCCAATCGACCTTGATCTCCGCTTCATTGTTGATCTCGGGCGAGACATCGACAGCCGCGAAGCTGGTTTGCCGCTTCGCTTCGGCATTGTAAGGACTGATGCGAACGAGCCGGTGATGGCCGGTTTCGCCTTTGAGGTAGCCGTAGGCCATCGGGCCACGAATGGCGATCGTGGCGCTTTGAATGCCGGCGACGATGTTGTCTTGGCGATCCAACAGAACCACGTCGTAGTCGTTTTTTTGCGCCCAGGCAGTGTACATCCGCAGCAGCATTTCGGCCCAGTCGTTAGCATCGGTGCCGCCATCGCGAGCGTTGATGCTGACGATCGCGCCGGCCGAATCGTGCGGCCCGCTGAGCAGCGATTTCAGCTCCAGTTCGGCGAGTGCATGCTCCAGTCGCTCGATTTCTGATCGGACTTCGCCCGCGAATGCTTCGTCGCCTTCGGCGAGTTCCAGCATGCCGGGCAAATCGGCCCCCGTGCGAACAACTTCATCGAGCGGCTTGAGAATGCCTCTGAGAGCCTTGAGCTCGCCGACCGTCTCGCGAGCGCGCTCCTGATTCGACCAGAAATCGGGCGCAGCCATGCGGTTTTCGATATCGGCCGCGTGCTTCAGTTTGCCCGCGTAGTCAAAGACTGTCTCGGAGCTGCGTGATTCGCTGCTGAATCGCTTCCGCGCGGTTATACCATTCCGTTTCCATGGGACTTTCACGGCGTAAGATTTTTTCGACGTCTAGGTATTACTATAGCGGACCACGCGCCGCGCCCCAACCACGGCATGCAACGAGAAGCTTATTGCGACTATCGGCCTTTTTACGAAGGCTAGTTTTCGGAGGCCGAGCGAGTTGCGCCGCGGCTGGTAGCCGGCGAAAGCGGTGCTTCTTTGGCGGCTTCTTCGGGCGACGGTGGTTTCGTGTTTTCCTCGCGACAGCCTCCAATAAGTGGCAGGCTCGCTGCAACAAGAATCAGAAGAAGCGAACGGATTTTCATGCCTGTTCCTCGCGAGCTGCAAATTGCAGCACTAAACGGTTTATTGGCCGGCATCGTCATTCATTGTCTGGCCATCGTGCATCCCGCCGATGGCAACATACACTCCATAATTCATCGATGGGCTGAGCCGTTTCACCGAACCATCAGCATTGGCAAACTGAACGATACCGGTGGGGTGATTGCTGTTGAAACTGGACCATTTGCGGCGGGGGCCGTTGGCGTCGGCCAGGCCCGTAAAAGTCGGTAACAGACCGCAGCCCATCCACGAGAAGGACACGTGCGGAAAATTAGGATCGGTAAGATCCGCCTTCCCACCCATAACCTCACCGAACAACAGAGTATTGCTGGTTCCATCGGTAACGTTCGCAAGTCGCGTCTTCGAACGGGTGGTGAATACACCCTCGAAATTAATAGTCGGCGTTCCGGTCGAAAGGCCCATTTTTGCTGCGTTGGCGCTCGACATGCCTACGTTGGGCAGATTGCCAAGATAGCCAGCGCAGCCAATGTAGTTCGTGCGACCGAAAGCCATGATCGAGGCCGCGGATGGGTTGGAGCTGAACGATGCCGCTGTAGTGTCCCACCCTTTTGTATCAACACCCGACATATAAATGGCTGTCGTCCAGCAGACATCGCCAGCGTTCGGCCCATTGGTATTCGACGAAGGACAAATGTATGGTTTTAGCCGAGTTTTCGCGGCGCTGACGCTCGAGCCAGTACCACCCCACCATGGCTGAATATCATCTACGTCCATACTTGTGGTGATGAGAGCGCTGACGGCGTTTTGTTCCAGATAGGGAAGGATGTATGCAAGCGGGCCAATGCTTTGGTGCTTGTCGAGAATTGCATTGAGCGTTGTAGAATCGGGCTGGGGATAGGGAGACAAGCCGCCAGGCGGAAAGCGACCGTAACCATCGTGAAAAAGCTGCGCTGCAATCGCGATTTGCTTCAGATTATTCATGCACGCCGTTCGCCGGCTCGATTCGCGAGCGGATTGCACGGCGGGCAGCAAGAGCGCCACGAGAACGCCGATGATGGCGATCACAACGAGCAGCTCCACCAGGGTGAAAGCGCGCCGCACCTGCTTGGGTAGCAAACCTGACAGCGGTTGCATGAAACCCTCCGGGACAAACATACTTCGCCGGCCTCAGTACCATAGCGACCATTTGCCGCGACGGATACAAAAACGGTTTTCAGGCAGGGAATAATAGCCACAATCGCCTCAGACAGTTCCGGAGAGAAAAGCGATTGAATGACGCGGCTGGACGGATTTTACTCCGCGGGACACGGAGTTCAAGGCAAATCGCAAGATTAATTGAATGACCGTGGCCAAGTGGTGTAGAACGGTGCAATGACAAATGGTTTTGCAGCGTTAGGATGAAGCTATGGCAACGTTGGCCGGCAGCGGTTGTTATTTCCGCGGCCCGGCCGGATACTTGTAACCAGACACTGCGACTGCCTGGATTGCCCGCCACTGGTTTTTGCCGCGCACTTTGATTCGCGCCCGCGGCAGCCCATTGTTGCGGTCGCAGCCCGCCTTTGGTATTGCTACGCCACTTTGGCTAACGGCTTTCTGCATGACGGTAACCCCCGCCCCGACGATGACGCCGCCCGAAGATCGACCGGAGCCTGATCTTTCGGGCCACCGGGTCGGCGATTATCAGATTCTGCGGCGGCTCGGTCGCGGCGGGATGGCTGAGGTTTATCTCGCGGAACAGCTTTCGCTGCAGCGGCAGGTGGCGCTGAAAGTGCTGCGCAAGAGCCTGGCGGGCGATGCAGCCTATATTCGGCGGTTTCAGCACGAGGCCCAAGCAGCGGCGAAGCTCGTGCATGCGAACATCGTGCAGATTTATGAGGTCGGCTGCGTCGATGGGACGTATTACATCTCGCAGGAGTATGTGCCGGGGCAGAATTTGAAACAGCTCCTGGCGCGGCTGGGGCACGGCGTCGATGCGGTGCAAGCGGTGAATATCATTCGCCAGGTGGCGGCGGGACTGCACAAAGCGGCCGAGCAGAAAATCATTCATCGCGATGTGAAGCCGGAAAACATCATGATCACGCCGGCCGGCGAGGTGAAAGTCGCCGATTTTGGGCTCGCCCGAGTCGCGCGCGACGGCGAGGCCCTCAATCTGACGCAGGTCGGCATCACGATGGGCACGCCGCTGTATATGAGCCCGGAGCAAGTGGAGGGGCGAGCGGTTGATCCGCGCAGCGATATCTACTCGTTCGGCGTGACGGCGTATCACATGCTGGCCGGGCATCCGCCGTTCGATGGGCCGACGGCGCTGAACGTCGCGGTGCAGCATCTCAAGACCGAGCCGAAGCGGCTGGAGGTGCTGTGTCCGAACTTGCCGGACGGTTTGTGCCGGATCGTACACAAGATGCTGGCGAAGAAGCCGGAGGAGCGCTACCAGCGGCCGATTGATTTGCTCAAAGACCTCAAGTCGCTGAAGATTGAGGGGCTGGATAACGATTGGACGGCTGATTTGCCGGGGTTCAATTCGGCGGATCTGGCTTTGAGCACCGCGGGACGGCTGGAGGCGACGCAGCAGCTTGATCGGCTGCTCCGAAGCAGCTTGGCGATGCAGCCGCAGCATTGGAGTCGGGCGGGAAGATTTGCGGCTGTGGCGGTGTTGGCGTTGGCAGGTGTGATTGCTGGTGGCATTGTCGCGGTAGTGACGAAGCCGCCGCCAGTGTTGCCCACGACGCCGAGGAGCGGCGAGCTGAACGTCAAACGCATGCCGACGGTGCGGGAACAATATGAACTGGCTCGGTTGGCGACACATGATCGGGAAGAACATTTGCTGGCGGTCGAAAGGTATTTTCCGGCGGACAAAAGTGCAGAAAATCGTCGGTATACGCGGTTGTCGCGGCGTGGGCGAGCGAATTTGTGTGTCGCTGAACGCCGGTTACCGGAAGCATTAAAGCTCTATGAACAACTAGCAAACGTCGAAGATGCTGAAACCGATTTGCAACTATCGGGCATCGCTGGAGAGGCTGTGGTCTATCACCGGTTCATGCAAAACGAGCAGGACCGGCAGATTTTGGAATGGCTCGATCAGCAAGTGATCGAGCGGCTGATCCGGCTGCGGAATGAAACGAATTTGGACGCTCGGATCAGCGTTTTTCTGGCGAAGGAAGTGCGGCAGTTGATTGAGGAGTATTCACAGCGGGAGGATAATTAGCACACAACGCTGAGAAGCTGCCGTCGTCGTGCTGTACTGTAGGGAACGGCCTCTGTGCCGTTCCGAGATGCCGGACCGGTTCGAAGTTCCGGAACGCCACAGAGGGCGTTCCCTACAGAATCAATGATTGAACGAAGGTTTGAAGCGTTCGCAAAGGGTTTTGAGGCGGGCGAGATCTTCTTCGAGGATGTAGCGGCGGGCGATGAGGCGTTCGGCGGCTTCGAGGTAGCGGCGTTGGTATTCGTCGAATGAGCCGTAGCGCTCGATGAGCGAGGGGCGCGGGTCTTTGGCTTCGAGTTGGGCTTGGCGCGTCAGTGGAAACGGAATGTAGCCGCCTTGCAGGGAGAGCAGTTCGCCTGGTGCCCCGGCTTTCTCATTGCGCAGATTCCAGCTTGTGTAGGTGGCGACGGGAACGATGATTGCGGGCAGGTTCAGCGTGCCGCGTTCGTTGCCATCGGCATCGACGGCAGGCACTTTGACAACGTAGTTGCCTTTGACGATCGGTGGTTCGACTGTGGCGATGCGGTCGCTATCCCATTTTGGCCCGCGGTCGAGGAACGACGGCTGCTGAATGACTTCGGGATAGGCCACGCCGGGAATTTTGGGCCAGCCGATCTCGTTTTTTCGCCAGCCGACGAGTGTTTGGTCTTTGATCGTCGGATAGACGCTCGGCGGCGGCTCGACGCCGTCTTTGATCCAGCGATCGATCGCAACGACGAGGCCGCGCATGAGCGGCGTGTAATCGTTCGGATTGCTGGGCAGTTGGCCGGCGCCGATCGATCCAGGATAGCCGCTGCCGGTGCCGTGCTGGGTGCCGCCGAAGGAGTAGATTCGGACTTCCGGCGGAATTGTGACGTCTTGCTTGCCAAGCGGATCGGTGTGGACGAGTGACGCGCTGCGGTGCCAGTATTCGCTGGAGGATTGCGTATGGAAAACTTTGGGGACGACGTTGGCTGCGCGGCTCTTTTTCAGGATGCCGTCGGTCTTGTTGGTGAAGGGATCGGTCGCATCTCCGTAAGTGAAAGGGAAATAGTCGGCGGGAAACAAATGCTCGTCGTGTTGATCGTTGGTGCGGTTCGGTGAGGCGAAACGGTGGTTGAAAAAGCCGAGGGCACCGCCGGCGACGTGGGAGATGACGCCGTCGAAGACCTGACGGCCGTTTTCGTCGGCGTTGAAGCCGTCCCAGAGAAAATGCCGCAGACAGCGGCCGCTTTGCGACGTGCCGAAGCCGATTGTGCGCTGAATCAGCGGCTGGCCGTCGTCGGTTTTGAGCGGGTTTTGGTCTCCCTTCGTGTATTTCAAGGCTGAAAGCAGGTCGCGAATTTCGGCGAGGCCCGTGCCTTGGACGAGTGGGCCTTCGGCTTCATAGACGATTTCATAAATCCAGCCGGGCTGTAGGCCGCCGGTGACTTCCAGTTCGATGAGCGGTAGTTGGCCGGAGCGTTTGCCGTCGCTGACGTTGCTGCTGATGAGCTTCCAATCATCGGCCGGGATTTCCTGCCGTGGGTCGGTTTCGCGCACGCGGCGCGTGACCTTGGCTGTCTTCAAAGCGCCGGGCGCCAGGCGGTAGCTGCCTTGATTGCCGCGATGGGAAATTGATGCTCGTGGCGTGGCGCGATCGACGATAACTTCGCTACGCACCAAGCCCCGGATGGGCTGCCCATTCTCGGTTGCTTCTGGCGCTTGTAGTCGCATTCGGTTACTGCCGGGCTGCACTTCCGCGATCCAGCCGCTCCAGAGAATGACAAAACCTTGGCGGCAGAGGAAATCGTCCGCGCCGCCGTCGATGATTCGCGGAGCGGTCGGATTGCCGCGATTGTTGACTTCATAGAACAATCCGCGGTTGGCCTTCGCGCGATCGACCGGGATAAGCATTCGAAAATCGGCCGAGAATTCGACTTTGCCGCCGGCGTTTTTGGGGGCGAGCTTGAGATCGATGATGTTTGCATTCGCTGGCTGGGTCGGATCGACGGCGAAATAAACGGTGCCGGTCCACAGTTCATATGGGCCGACGTTGCCGTGCGATTTGCCATTGGCATACGGCTCGCGGCGATCGATCTGCCAGCGAGTCAGTTCCGCTGTCGAAATGGCAGGCAGACCGAGAATGCATAACAGGGCGAGGAGTTTGGTCGATCGTGCCATGTTGGACCTCGTAAGGAAAGTCGAGGCTTCTAGTTTCAGGTTTCAGGTTCCAAGTTTCAAGTTAAGGACTTAGGGCGCTAATAAAATGAAAGAGTTTTTGGGGAGACCGGACGGTCGATCGCTGGCGAGCCAATTCGGCTGGATTCAGTTTTGCAACGCCGGATTGGTACGGCGGAATAGATAACGGCCTAGCGAACCACCAATCAGGCCTGCCACGATTGTAAAGATGGAGAATCCAATTACGACGTAGAGGAAATAGTCATCGGCTGGAGAGCCTGGGCTGTAGTTAAATAGGGCATTTTCAATCAGCGAATCATTCATATTCAGGTTCCATGCGAACTTATGGCCGAAAACGGGAGCCAGTTGCTCCACGATATAAACGGAGATGAAAACGCGATCCATCCCTCGTTGGAACCAGGGCGTAAAAGCAATTAAAAAGTGCATCCAACCGGCGACCGCACAACCGATGCAATAGGCGCCGGTTGTGTCCCGCGTGACCAAAGCACCAAGCGTAGCGGCCACAAGCAAGCTGAACATGACGCTGAAGGCTACGGTCATGCCGAGCGCCGTCGGGAAACGCAATAGGCCCAGCGCGACGGCGATGACTGCAGTCAAGCCGAGTAAGAATCGTATTGTGAATCGGTATGGGACCACGGCCTATTTTGGATACCTGTGAACTTTTAATCAAATGCAATCTTCGTGGGAAGCAGTTTCGGCATTCGTGTGGTGGAGGCGGGAGTAAGCGGAGATCCGCGGGCAATGTTTGTTTCGTAGCGAGAGGAGCAAGATGTCGCCCCGTTGGGGTTTTAATGGATCGTGGGTTTGGTTACCCAGGCCTTCACTCGCTGCAACTGCTACGACCTGGGCCGACAAAGGTTGCCCCGTTGCGGCACAAGAGTTGGCGAGGGCGATTCGGTTTTCCGGGCGCCGAGGGCCCAGTTGTATTCCGGTGCCGCAAACGCGGCGTGGAAGGGGAGAGTGTCGCCCCGTTGGGGCTTTTGAGGGGTTTTGGGTTTTTGTTACCCAGGCCTTCGCTCGCTGCGCTCGCTACGACCTGGGCTGACGGCGGTTGCCCCGTTGGGGCACAAGAGGTTAGCGAGGACGATTCGGTTCTCCCGGAGATGGCGCGGGAACGGGAAAGTTATTAATCCCCTGCCGCGTCGAAGTTGGCGGATAGGGCTGCCGTCGGCTATGCTTCGAGTATGGAAACCGTCGTACACCACGTCCGGGAACTAGGCGAAAGCGAGCTTTCCGCGGCGGAGCAACTCGTGGGGCATGCGTTGCACGAGAACCAGCGACTCGTCATTCAGATCGTCAGTCTCGATGAACCTCTCAAGGAGCACGCGGCAGGCACTGAACAGGAACAACTTCCCGAATGGTGCAACGTCTATGCGGGGTTAAGCGACGAGGAGATTGAAGCCCTGGAGCGAGCGATTTCTCGGCGGTTGGATCTTACGCGAAGCGTAACGTGATGGCATGGACGCAGCGCTATTGGATACGGATATTCTTTCCGAAGTGCTCAAGCAGCGCAGCCCGAACGCCCGCAAACAGGCTCAGCAGTATTTGCGGTCGCACGGTCAGTTCGCCTTTTCGGCTGTTACACGATTTGAGATGATCCGCGGCTACAAGGAACGGAACGCGGCCGTGCCGATGGCCCGATTTCTCACATTCTGCGATCATTCGCTGGTTCTCTCTGTTACTGACGCCATTTTTGATCGGGCTGCAGATTTGTGGGTTTGCGCTCGTCAGGGTGGCCATCCTTGTGGCGATGCCGACTTGCTCGTCGCCGCCACGGCCATTGAGCATGGCCGGCGATTGGTCACTGGTAATACAAATCACTTCGACTGGATTCCCGGCTTGCAAGTCGATAACTGGCGTGAGCCATAGCGCCCACCGTCCCAGGCGAATTACAGTTTAACGCGGTTCAACGATCGGCCCGTAAAATTCGGGTCGTCGATCACGTAGCCGGTCGATTTCGTGCAGCTTGGGGACGCGGATGATGTGCTTTTGGCGGGCGAAGGCGACGTCGATATTGGCATAGAGGATTTCTTCGCGGTCGTGCGCGGCTTCGGCTAGGACGCGGCCGCGGGGGTCGCAGATTTTGGACTGGCCGATGAAGCGAAAGCCGCGTTCGACGCCGACGCGATTGCAGGCAAGGTAATAGACGTTGTTTTCCATGGCCCGCGTGTTGACGGCACTGCCGGCCATGCATTCGGAGCCGGGGGGCCAGTTGGTGGGGAGGACGAGCAGATCGGCGCCGAGGAGCGTCATGACGCGGGCGGGTTCGGGAAAGCCGCCGTCGTAGCAGATGTGCATGCCGATGTTGACGCCGCCGGCGTCGTAGACGGCGAAGGGGCGGTCGCCGGGCGTGGTGAAGCGATCCATGCCGAGGAAGGGGAGGTGGACCTTGCGATAGGAGGCGATCAGACCGGAGGGGCCGACGAGGACGCAGGCGTTGAAGAGGCGGTCACTGCCAGCTTCGACGGGGGCGGCTTCGAGGAGGCCGTAGATGGCGAAGACGTTTAGCTCGCGGCAGGCGCGGGTGAAACGCTCGGTGCTGGGGCCGGGAATCGGTTCGGCGTGGGGGCGGGCTTCGTCGAGGTTTTCGAAGCAGTAGCCGGGGAGAGCGGCTTCGGGGAAGACGGTGAGCTTCGCGCCGTTTTTGGCGGTCTCGGTGAGTACGTCGAGCATGCGGGCGAGGTTTCGCTCGCGGTCGGCGAGGGTGATGTCGATTTGGGCGGCGGCGATTTTGGTGGGCATAGATCAAATACGAATTGAACAGGAGGAAACGGAGGTAACAGAGAGGGAAATGAACAGAAGGAAGCAAAGGTAGCAAAGAGAAAATAAATTGGAGCTGCGCGCCGAGTCGGAATTGTGTCGGGGTTATTTTGGTGAAGAAGTTTTCAGATGAAACCATATCGCAATCGAAAGTAGGACAATCGTGCCAATGAACTGGGTAATAAAGCCTCGCCAAAGCAGTTTGCCAATATCATCTCTAATTGCCATCAAATCGGCCTGCGTCAAGTTGTTTGAATCGTAGTCCGAAATAAGCAGAATCGGGGCCATGTGTGAGTTCACAAACGCGACAAATGTAAACACGACGAAATACACGACACATAACCACAAGGCAATTAGCGGCAAACGATGACGAGTTTCAGGCATGCCGCCATCTTATCCGCTTCCCAAATCAATCTGCCACAACCACACGTTGGTACAGCGGATCGTCGAGGCGGGAACCTCGGAATGGTGCGTTCCTAGGGAGGACCCGAGGAACGAGGATATCGAGGAAAGGTTGGGCGGTAATGGAAGATCGTTAGACCCTCACCCTAACCCTCTCCCAGAGGGAGAG
The DNA here is from genome assembly GCA_036496265.1 of Pirellulaceae bacterium. GTDB lineage: Bacteria > Planctomycetota > Planctomycetia > Pirellulales > Pirellulaceae > CAYLLN01. The sequence goes on from DASXLL010000392.1 coordinate 27,721, forward strand.
GGGATGGTTGAGCGGCCGATCAGCCGTTATCGCTGGGCGACGGGTTTCCATTTGCGGGGGGAGGGGCCTTTGTAGAGGCCGCGGGGGCGCATGATGCGGTTGTGGTCGAGCTGTTCGATGATGTGGGCGGCCCAGCCGATGACGCGGGCGACGACGAAGAGGGGCGTGTAGATGTCTTTGGGGAGGCCGAAGTAGTGGTAGAGGCGGGCGCAGGGCCAATCGACGTTGGGCGGGATGCGTTTTTCGTTCCAGACGATGGACTCGATGATGTCGGCGGTGCGTTCCATGTCTTGATGGCCGGTTTCGACCGCGACTTGGGCGGTGAGTTTTTTCAGATACACGGCGCGGGGATCGCCGTCTTTATAGACGCGGTGGCCGAAGCCCATGATTTTTTTCTTTTGGGCCAGGGCGTCGCGAATCCAAGGTTCGGCGCGGTCGGATGAGCCGACTTCGGCGAGGAGGTCCATGGCGGCTTCGTTCGCGCCGCCGTGGAGCGGGCCTTTGAGAGCGCCGATGGCGGCGGTGATGCCGGAATGCAGATCGGAGAGGGTCGAGACGACGCAGCGGGCGGAGAAAGTGCTGGCGTTGAATTCGTGCTCGGCGTAGAGGATGAGCGAGACGTCCATGGCGCGGACTTTTTTCTCGCTCGGCTTTTGGCCGCTGAACATCCAAATGAGATTGGCTGGCAATGTCAGACTGGGATCGGCAGCGATGGGCTCTTGGCCGGTTTTGAGACGCTGACGAGCGGCGACGATGACGGGGACTTTGGCCAGGAGGCGCTCGGTCTTGGCGACGTTGGCGTCGTGCGAGTTGTCGGCGACTTCGGGCTCCCAGTGGGCGAGGAGGCTGACGGCGGAGCGGAGGACGTCCATCGACGGTGTGGCGGCCGGAATGCGACGGAGGACCTCGATGATTTCCGGCGGGACGGTGGCGGCGACGCCGAGGCGCTGCCGAAAAGTGGCGGCTTCTTCGGCTGTGGGCAGTTCGCCGTAGAGAATTAGATAGGCGACTTCTTCGTAGTTGGAATGCTCGGCGAGGTCTTCGATCGCGTAACCGCGGTAGGTGAGGCCGGTTTCGACCGTGCTGATTGAGGTTTCGCCGGCGATGACGCCTTCGAGGCCGGGGGAGTAGGTTTCGCTCGAAGTTGTTTTGTCAGTTGTCATTGGTCACTTGTCATTTGTCATTTGTCATTCGAATAACCACGGTCGCGGTCTTCGAAGGCGCGGTAGTCGAGGAGATCATACAGGTCGTCGCGGGTTTGCATCATGTCGAGGATTTCGGCTTGCGTGCCTTCCTGGGCAATGACGCGGAGGGCGGCTTCGGCGCCGTACATGGCGACGCGAAGCAGAGTGACTGGATAAAGCACGGCGGAGTAGCCGAGGTCGGCCAGCTCGTCGAGGGTTAGCAGCGGGCTTTTGCCGAATTCGGTCATGTTGGTGACGAGGGGGGCATCGATCGCGTCGGAAAAATCTTCGAACTCGTCCTTCGATTGCAGTGCCTCCGGAAAAATCCAGTCGGCCCCAGCATTGAGATAGCGTTTAGCCCGTTCGATGGCGTCGTCGAGGTTCGTGACGCCGCGGGCGTCGGTCCGCGCGATGATGACGAAGTCTTGGTCGCGCCTCGCTGCAGCCGCGGCTTTCAATTTCGAGCACATGGCCGCCGGCTCGACGAGCGATTTGCCGGCTAAATGGCCGCAACGCTTGGGAAACTGCTGGTCTTCCAGTTGAATGGCGGCTGCTCCGGCGGCTTCGAGCTCGATGACGGTGCGTTCGACGTTCAACGCTTCGCCAAAGCCGGTGTCGCCGTCGACGATGAGCGGTAGAGAACAGGCGCGCGTTATATAAGTCGTGTGCTGGGCGAGCTCGGTCAGCGTAAACAGGCCGATGTCGGGTAAGCCGAGGATGCCGGCAGAAAACGCAGCCCCAGACAGATACATCGCCTCATAGCCGCAGCGTTCGATCAGGCGGGCGTAAAGAGCGCTGGGGGCTCCTGGCACCTGGATCGTCGAGTCGGCGACGAGATCGCGGAGTTTTTTGCCGGGAGACATGGGCCAGGAGACAGGAGGCAGGGGACAGGAGACAGAAGCCGATGATAGGTGGTTGGGGATTGGGTGGAAAGAATGGGCAGGCGGCGGTAGTCTTTGCGGATGGGGCGAGCAAAGGATAACGGCGAAAAACCGCAGCAGGTTGACTTGGCAGGCTGGAAGCCTGCCCCACAGGCGGCAGCGGCGTTTGAAATCGCCTGGATTTTTCTGATCTTCTTTCTTTTCGCCGGCTCGCTACCGCCGGACGTGGGTGAATCGCATTATCTAGTGAAAGCCAAGCATTATTGGCAGCCGGGGTGGTGTGCGGGAGATTTGTTCGTCGAGTCGCGCGACGCACACTTGGTTTTCAACTGGACTTTCGGCTGGATGACGCGAGTTTGCTCGTTGGCGACGACGGCGTGGATCGGCCGGATGATCACGTGGCTGCTGTTGGCCTGGTCGTGGCGGCGACTGAGCTGGGCCATCGTGCCGCGGCCGCTCGTCTCGCTACTATCGGCCGGCCTGATGCTGCTGTTTCTGAAGCATTTTCATTTGGCCGGCGAGTGGGTGATTGGCGGTGTGGAGGCGAAGGGGTTTGCGTATGTGCTGGTGTTTCTGGCGCTGGAAGCGATCGCGCGAAATCGCTGGCAGCGGGCTTTGGCATTCAGCGGCGCAGCGGGCGCGTTTCATGTGCTCGTCGGCGGCTGGACGGTGGTGGCGATTGGCCTGGCATGGCTTTTCAGCGGCCGGGAGCGGCCGACGTTGCAAGCGATTGCGCCAGCGGCGGCGCTGGGATTGTTGCTGTCTTTGCCGGGACTCGTGCCGGCACTGGCACTGAACTGGGCCGTGCCGAAAGAAGTGACGCAGGAGGCTGCCAGGATTTATGCGTTTGAGCGATTGTCGCATCATTTGATCTATTCGCAATTCGATGCGTCGAATGTCTTTCGGTTTCAAATTCTCGTGCTGGGCTGGGCGGCAGCGGCGTGGATGATGAGGCGCGATCTATTTACGACAAGACTGCAACGCGTGGTTGCGGGCGCGATCGTTATTGCCGTTGTCGGCATCATTATCGATCAGGCGTTGGTGGTGCGGGCCAACCTGACGGAGCAGTCGCCGCTCGATTATGAGACGACCGCGGCTGGGCTATTGCGTTACTACTGGTTTCGGATGAGCGACTCGCTGGTGCCGGTGGGCCTATCGCTGGCGATCGTCGCCGGCGTAATCAAGTTGGAGACGAAGCGGCCGGAAGCGGCGGCACTGCTCAAAGTTGCGTTGATTTTGCTGGCGGCTGGGAATCTGGCGGAAGCGTATTACTCGCGAAAACTTCAGCCAGTACCGCGGGCCGTGTTGCAGCCGCAGCCGACGGCAGATTCCGAAGAGCGGCCGTGGTGGCGAGCGCCGCCGAAATTGGCAACCTCGGAAACAAGCATTCAGGATTGGTTCCGCGACTGGCAGCGAGTTTGCCAGTGGGTGGCCGCTGAGACGCCGGCTGACGCGCTGTTTTTGACGCCGCAGGAGCAGCAGACGTTCAAGTGGTACGCCGGGCGCCCGGAGGTCGTGACTTGGAAGGATGTGCCGCAGGACGCCCGCGGTCTACTCGAATGGAAAAAGCGGCTGGACGAGGTTTATCCGCGGGATCCGGAGCATCGGCAACATGATCTGGCGGCGTTTGATGACGCGGCGCTAGTCAACCTGGCCCAGAAGTACGGCGCGAAATATGTCTTGATCGATCGCACCCGCGCGGATCGGCCTATTCGACTGCTGAAGATGTATCCGCTGCTCGTGGACGAAAATCCGTCGTTCGCGGTTTATCGCGTGCCGGAGGCGGCGCGATGAACGCTTGGGAATCGTTCGATGCAGCACAGATGGCCGAATTCCTGACCACGCGACTGGGCGACGGGCTGCCTGGCCGCGCCGGCCAACACATGATGGCGCCGCGGCTGGCTTACGGTCGTCATTATGGCCCGGTGCCCGATGATGCCCGCCGAGCCGCGGTGCTGTTAGCGCTGCATCGCGCGGCCAGCGGCTGGTCGGTGCCCGCCATTCTGCGGCCGGACACGATGAAAGCTCACGCCGGGCAAGTTAGCCTGCCTGGCGGGCTCATCGAGACAGATGAAACGGTGGTCCAATCGGCGCTCCGCGAGTTTGAAGAGGAGCTTGGCACCGCAGCGCAACAGATGGAAATCATCGGACAGCTCACACCCGTGTATGTGTTTGTCAGCGGATTCGAGGTAACGCCGGTGATCGCCGTTAACCCTGGTCCGCTGGTGTTTCAGCCCAATGAACACGAGGTGGCCGCGGTCGTCGAGCTGCCGCTGGCGGAGTTGATCGATCCGACGCGGCGGGGACACCATACGATCGAGCGGCGCGGGCTACAGTTCACCGTGCCGCATTTTGCGATCGCGGGACAACGAGTTTGGGGGGCGACGAGCTTGATTTTGGCGGAGTTTCTGGCGCTGCTGTCGCAGTAACGATCAATGCCGGTCCGCTTGAGGGCCGCGGAAGAACCCGCTCGAAACCGGCGGTTGATAGCGAATGTTGAGCGCCGGTGATTCAACGGGCCGGCTGCCGTCCTTCAGGGAATGAAGAGCCAGGTCGAGGACAGTGCTGGTCATCAGCGTGCGTTCGACCGGATAAGGCGGCTGGCCGGTGTGGAAAAACTGCTCGATGTGCCATGTGAGCGGGTCGAAAAACCGGGCGCCCGGCGGCAGAGGCAGGTCGAAATAGAAGCTGACGGGTTCGGCTTGATTCGTCAAACGCGCGGCGAAGCAATTGTCGGAGACGGCTTCGATGAGGTTCAGCACCGCGCCGCGCGTGCCGTCGGCATATTCGATGAGAATGGCGAGCGGCTTGAGGACATTTTCGCGAATGGGGCCGACGTTCGCGCTCGGCGAGCGGCCGATGGCTTCGACGATCAGCGGCCAACTGATGCGGCCTTCGTCGCAGGCTTTCCATACCGCGTCGCCCTGCAGGCAAACGACCGATTTGACGCCCGTTTCGCCGCCGCGCCGCCGCTCGAGCATACACTGCAGGCATTCGAGGGCGTGAAACAGATAGATTTCCGCGTAGCTGCGGTCGTAGCCAAAACAGACGACCGCTTCCTCGATCGACGATTCCAGGGGCAGCTCGACCTGGGGCACGCGCCAGGTGACGGGCAGCGATGAGCCGGCCATGAGGCCGAAGCCCATCTTTTTCGCCGTCGCGACCATCTCGGCGGCCTTTTTGTGGTCGTACGAGAGGTGCTTATCGCAGAAGACCGGAATGCTCTTGCCCGATTTTTGAAAAACATCGACGATTTGTTGAAATAGCTCGTAACGCGGATACAGGATTTGGCCAAATTCGTTCACGGGATAGTCGCCGTGCTCGATGATTAGGGACACGGCGTCCACGTCGAGGCCTTTGGGGCCACCGAGGGCCTCAGCGACCGTTTTGACCAGCTCGATTTGATGGTTTTTGCAGAACGACGGCCCCAGGTCGTCCGCCGGCTGCTGATCGTCATACATCCGCACGACCTGCAAATTCGGCTGGTGGTGTAAGCCGTCCTTTTGGAAGCCGAAAACCATCCGGCCGACAATGTGATAGGCATGCGACCGGAGGCGGTAGATCGAATTGACGGCGGCGACGCGGGGCTTCCGCTGCGACGTTCCAGCGGCTGGCTGAGCTGCAACTTGCTCGCTCAGCAACAAAGAACCAGCGGCAGCCGCGGAAATTCCGCCGGAAATGAAGCCGCGACGAGAAATGGACGAATCCAATGGTTGAGAAAAGCGTTTCATGAAGTAGGGTTCATTTAGGGACAGCGGCGTGCAAGCGAGGCCGAAATGAAGGGGTCGGGAGTCGATTGCGTGAACGACATGCCAAATGGAATCGTTAAACCGCAATCGACTCCCGACCCCCTCGCACTTTGAGGGTAAGGGCGTGCAATCTTCGTCAAAACGTATCGCGGGCGGCACGGCGACGCAACTTAGTCGCGGAATTCGCCTGCGCGCGGTTGCCCCATCGGCAGTCAATGAATACGATGCCGCCGAGCAAGTGGCGCAGCAACTGCTCGCCGAAGCCAACGCCCGCAATTTTCCGCCCACCTTCGCAATGAAACCGCAGCGATTCGACGCCCAATTCGCCGCCATCGTCGATTTGGCGGCGAAGCTCTGCGCACAGACGGAGGCCTCCTCGCTTTTGGTCATGCTCGAAGGTCCGACCGATTGGGAGCAGCTTCGCCAGCACGCGGGCGAGCTGCAGATCGTCATCGCCGCCGATACGGCCGAGGAATTGGCCGGGGCCGAAGAGGCCGGCCTATCGACCATTGTCCTGAACATGGCCGACGCACCCGTGATCGAGCGACTGACGCAGGCCCTGCTCACTGGCGTCGCCCGCGAGGTGCTTTCCCCGGGTGCCCGGCTGGTTGTTATCTATAGCGGCTTCGAGGTCGATACGATCGACTCCATCAGCTACATCGAGCTCGACGAGCACCTCGGCCGGCTCACCGCCCGCGACCTGCGGCAGCTTGAAACGAGCGTCCCGCTGGAAACACTCAAAACCGTCATCGATTTATCCGTCGAAATCGGCCGCGAAGGCCGCGAAGGCAAGCCGATCGGCACGATGTTCGTCGTCGGCGATACCCGCAAAGTGCTGCAGCATTGCCAGCCGGCCGGCTTCGATCCGGTCAAGGGCTACAACCGCAACGAACGCGATCTGCACGACGCCCGCGTCCGCGAAGCCGTCAAAGAAATCGCCGGCCTCGACGGCGCCTTTATCATTAACGCCGAAGGCATCGTCGAAAAAGCGGCCCAACTGGTCGATGCCCCCTACGCCAACCTGACACTCTCCAAAGGCCTCGGCGCCCGCCACTGGGCCGGCGCCGCCATCAGCAAAGCCACCGCCGCCCTCGCCATCGTCGTCAGCCAATCCAGCGGCACCGTCCGCCTCTTCCAAAACGGCGAAGTCATGCTCCGCATTGAGCCGCTGCGGCAAGCCATGAAGTGGAAAGATTTCGACTACGAGCCGCCCTCTCAGGGAGATTCCGACGAGTGATGCTACACACTCCTCTGGAGCGATCCGGCGGGATTCGGCGGACGGGTAAGATCGGGAACGGGTGAGCCGACAAAACCGTAGGAGACAGGATAATGCGTGCCTTGTTAGCTATCGTTGTGCTGTTGATTTGTCTGGTTGCTGCAACATGGGGGGCGTTTTCAGACGAGTCCCAAATGGCAATTGCTCACCGCATTCCTGTGGCGACGCTGGATGTTGCAAAGGTGTTTAAGCAGTCTCGTGAGTTTAACGAACAGTGGTCTGAGCTAAGAAAAAAGGCTATGGACCTCGTCACGGACTCACCAAGTAATGGCACGGACGTGTTAGCGAAGAAGAAAGAGTTTCTCGAAGATGAGGCCCGTATTCACGCTACTATCTACCAAAGGGTAGAGGCGATTGTCGCCGCAATTTGCAAAAAACGTGACGTTGGTCTAGTAGTACGAGCCAATATTGATGTAATTACTCCGTCTGATCGCGGTGCTGTGTTGCAAATGATGAACCGTCCGGTCATCTTCTCAGCGGTTCCAGACCTGACTGACGATGTCATTGCCGAAATCAATCGCTAGATTTGCCCTCCACATTCCCAGGGGATACCACGTCCGCACGTTGCTGTGATGCAAAGATCTCGACTACGAGCCGCCGACGGACGGGGAGTGAGGCCGGTGCTCGTCACGGAAAGTAGCGGTATAAATCGCGGCGCGGCAGGCAACGCACGAATTCAACTTCGTCTTTCACGATGAGCAGCCCGAGTCGGTACTGGCCCACCCGAAGGCGATAGCAATTCGGCCAGCCGGCAAGCTTCTTCAGCCCGCTGACTTGATCCAGAGATTTTGCCGCTTCCACGGCGGTAATTTGACGCTCAATTCTCTCCAGCAGCTTCTTATTCTTAATCGACTTCAAGTCCTGCACAAAACTTGTGCGGTAGCTAAACTTTCACGGCTTGCCTCGCAAGGCGGCAAACACCTGCTCGCGCGAAGCGCGTTTGGTTTTCAGCCCCTCCTGAATCGCGCGACCCATCGCGGCATCTTCTAAAACTTCGGCCAAGACCTCGCGCAATACTTCACGCTGCTCCTGCAGTGTTTCCAGCAAGGCCTCTTTCAACGCACTCTTCAGGCTATCGTCCGCGGTGCTGCGTCTTTTCATATTACGGCTCCTTAAGTCGTGGCCACTATTGCTTCAGAATAGCTTCTAATTCCTATGCGTGGCAAATAGCTTAGCTAAGGCGACATGCTCGATCGTCCGCTCTCATGGGAGATCGCCAAGCGAGGGTTGGCCGCGATGCGTCGAAATTCCCCTCATCCCCGGCCCTTCTCCCCGGAGTACCGGGGAGAAGGGAGCTTGAGGTGGAGGAGTTCAGTCACGCATCAATTTGTTTCTGGCTTTGGCGCTAAATAAAACGAGGCAAGTCATGAGCAAAAGTGCCCCAAATCCGAGCTCCCCTCTACCCGGTACTCCGGGGAGAGGGGCTGGGGGTGAGGGGCTTGATCGCGCGGGCGCGGACAATTTGATGGAGCCGATCGAGTTCGCCAGGTTTCAGCGGCGAACGGCAAGAAGTTACGAACAGTTGCTTTGGCAATTCCTGCGGAATCGGCAACGCTGCGGTAAGAAGTTTCGTCGTCAGCATCCGCTTGGTCACTACACGGCTGATTTTTACTGCGCCGAAGCGAAGCTGGTTGTCGAAGTTGACGGCTCACCGCATCAGACAGCCGAGGGAAAGCAGAAGGATGCCGCGCGGGATGCTTGGATGAAGTTGCAAGGCATCGAGGTCTTGCGATTCGGTGGCTGGCAGATCGAATTTGAGACGCGACAGGTCATCGAGAGCATTGATGAGGTATTGCGGCAGCGGCGTGCCCAATAGCCCCTCATCCCCAGCCCTTCTCCCCGGAGTACCGAGGAGAAGGGAGCTAGAGAATGAATAATGACCCAAAAAAATGCGCATTCCCGGCGAAGCTTTGTTGCCGTATCGTCTGCGGCTATGGCTACGGCACTAGGGGCGCGGCAGGGTGGCACTGGCGTGTCGCCAGTGCAGATCGAAGCGATCGATTCCGTACTACGTCGTAGCCAGGGCCCTCTTGCCAGAAGCGAAAGGTGAATTTGCCCGGGCGCTCGCGAATTGTAAGTCGCTGGAGCAACGGACTATTTGCAGCTTGCAAATCACGCTTCACGTCGGCGGAGACGGGACGCTTTACGGCCGCTAGAAATCCGGGAATGTTCGGTTCCTTGTCGAGTGGCAACACGAGCAGATGCACGCGCTCGGGCATAAACACAAATGCCGCCAAGTCGAACCGAAATTGCTCGCCAGCCTCATCCACAGAGCGGCTGAGATATTTTCGCCAGCCGTCGTTCGTCAGGAGCTTCATTTGGCGGTAACACGAGAATGTAAACTCATGCAGATCCCCCGGCTCGTGATAGTGCTGAATCGTTTTGTGCTTGCGGCGTTTCACGAGGACATAATAATCGGTTTCTCAGCGACAATCCGTTGTCGAGAAGGGCCTTGAGACGTTCTATTAGAAGACTAACCTGCAGAACAACGTCCGTCGCTTCGATCGGCACGGGCGACACGGCCGTGCCACCCCGTCACCCCGTCGTCATAAGCGAACCCATCGAGTGGCAGGCAACGAGATGCTTAAGCCGTCGGGGTCGCTTCCGAGGGCACAGACCCCGGCGAACCGAAATCCCGCCCTCGCTCCTCATCAGCCGGGGGCACTCGGAGGGTCGCGGCTTGGTTTTTTGGCTCTACAAGCCGATCGCCTAAAGCTTCCTGGCGCTTCCGAAGATCGGCGAAGATCGCATTCACGTCAAAGCCGAATTCTGCCGCGAGCTTTTCGCGAATTCGATGGATTTCGGCGACAATCGGGTCTTCCCACATGACGTTAGACTCCCATCAGTTCTTCGGGCGTACAGATAATTGGCATCCGGTGACCCAACGACTCACAAACTAATTCTATTCTTCGCGTGATCTGAGCGTTAGCCAAGTGTTTGCAATTCCAGGTAAGCAAATAAGCAACGGAATGAACCGAGCACACTGCAACGTGTGCCGCGTCACGAACGGCTTGGCGGGGAAGAATGCCGGCAGTCATGATTGCCTCGGCTAAAGATTTAGCGATTTCCGTGACATTCAGAGCCGGCAAGTCGCTGACAATCGCGAGTCGCTTTTGTACTTCCGCGGGATCGCCGACTGACGCTTCGTCAATGACGACCTGCGAGATCGAGCACTCAAACTCGCTACGCCGATTCGCCCACCACTCCTGGGTGGTCTGCTGGTGCCCCGCGACAATCACGTCGCGACTCGGACGAGCTACCAGATAGCTGATGAACGACGTTTCCAAGTACACCGATTCCATGCTTACCCTTTTCGGCTGTCCGCCCGGCCAGGTCCCCGATGAGTCCTTCATCTGGTACTGCCTCGCCCGTTAGGATTTGCCGGCTGGTTACCTATCTCCCACCAACCGCAATGGCTATTCTGGCAGGACTTAGCCCATCGGGCCAGCTAATCCTCAGCTTAATAGCCCGCTTGGTAATATTATGAATCGATCCCAGCCAATTGTTCCATTGAACCGCCGCTCCTTCGTCGCCGGAGCCACAGCCGCGATGGCAACAGTTGCCGCGTCGACATCGGCCGTCGCCGCCAACGAAAAAATCAACGTCGGTTTCATCGGTTATGGCCTGATTGGCAAGCGGCATGTGTTGGATTTTCGCGATCAGCCTGATGTAAATATCGTCGCCGTCGCCGATTGCCACGAAGGACGGCTGAATGAAGCGAAGTCGCTTATCGGCGGGAGGGTGCAGGGCTATCGCGACTTCCGCAAACTGCTGGACGACAAGTCGATCGACGCGGTGGTCATTTCGACGCCCGATCATTGGCACGCGCTGATGACAATGCTGGCCTGTAGCGCCGGCAAGGACGTGTATGTCGAAAAGCCGCTCACGCTGTTTCCCCGCGAGGGGCAGTGGATGATGAAGGTGGCTGGGCGGCATAAGCGGGTGGTTCAGGTCGGGACGCAGCAGCGATCTGGGCCGCATTACGCCAAGGCGCGGGAGCTGATTCAAAACGGCCATATCGGCAAAATCGTTTCGGTGCGGATGCAATCTTTTCGGAACGTTATGCCCGGCTTCGGCGCCGCCCCAGACGGTCCGCCGCCGCCCGATTTCGACTGGGATATGTTTCTCGGCCCCGCGCCGCAGCGGCCCTACAACCCGCTCCGCGGCCTCTATCACTTCCGCTGGTTCTGGGATTATTCCGGCGGCCAGATGACCAATCTTGGCCAGCATTCGCTTGACATCGTCGATTGGTTCCTTGGTCCTCTGGCCGCCAAAAGCGTCACGAGCCTCGGCGGCCGATTCGCCCTCACCGGCGACGGCGAAACGCCCGACACCCAGGACGCCCTGTTTCAATTTCCGGATTTCACGGCCATTTGGTCGCTGCGAGAAACTTCAGCCGGCGAGCCGAGCAACTCATCCTCATTCATCTTCTACGGCACCAAAGGCTCGCTGGCGATTTCGCGCAATGGGTTCACGGTCGCCAGCGACCGCGCCATTCGCCCCGAAGACGCCGTTCCGCAGTTCACCGATGGCCAGCCCGTCGGCGGCGTCGCCCGCACCCGCAGCGCAGAACCCGCCAAGCTGTGGACCACAAACATCACCGACCAAACCGGCAACACGCTCCAGCAATTCCAACTCCACGTCCGCAATTTTCTCGACTGCATCAAAACCCGCCAGCAGCCGATTTCGGATCTCGCCAGCGGCCACCGCGTCTCCACGCTCTGCCACCTGGCCAATCTATCTCTACGCCTTGGCCGCGGCCTGGCATGGGACGCGGAAAAGGACATGATTCGCGGGGACGTTGAGGCCGCGAAACAACTCGACCGGCCCTACCGCTCGCCGTGGGATGCCGAACTCAAAGCGGTGCTCGGCTAATGGGAAATCTTGTTTCCTGTCCCGGCCTCTTCGTCGTCGGCACCGACACCGGCGTCGGCAAAACATACGTCGCCGCGCGGATTGCCACGGCTCTTCATCGCATCGCCAGAAAAGTCGGCGTCTATAAGCCAGCCGCCAGTGGCTGCCGCCAGATTGATGGCGAACTTGTTTCCGATGACGCGGTTGCGCTGTGGGAAGCCGCCGGCAAGCCGGGAACCCTTGATGCTGTTTGTCTCCAGCGTTTCACCGCTCCGCTCGCGCCCCATTTGGCGGCCAGAGAAGAGGGCAAAGAGCTCAACCCCACGCTGCTCCGCCGTGGTCTGGAATTCTGGCAGCGCACCAGCGAAATCATCATCGTCGAGGGCGCCGGCGGCCTTATGTCACCGCTGGGCGACCATGAATACGTCGCCGACCTCGCCGCTGGCTTCCGCTTTCCTCTCATCGTCGTCGTTCCCAACCGCATTGGGGCCATCAATAGCGCCCTAACTACGTTGATCGCAGCGGCTGCGAGGCCCAAACCGCTGTCGGTTGCTGGAATCGTGCTAAATGACCTTTTACCGCCGTCGTCTGATGATCCATCGACGAGCAGTAACCGGCGAGAACTAGAGAAGCGCTGCGATGTGCCTATTTTGGCGCAACTCTGCTTTGAAGCCGAGCGGTTCGACGCCGCAATCGATTGGATGGCTCTCGCCATCCACGAATAGGCTCAGTCCTTCGCCTTCACAACCGTGAGCAGCATCGGCAGCGACGACTGATTACCCTCCACCTTCGCTGTGGCAAAAAATGGCCGCGTTTGCTCTTGAACCCACGGTTCTGCACGGAGATAGATCGTCCGCTCCGTTTGTTTTTCCGGAATGAGAACACCGGAGAGGCCAATGTCATCAACGATCACGCCGTGAGGCAGATTGGCCACGTCGAAGGCGATGCGATCGTCGAAACCGTTCCGCTCGACGCGGAGCTTCGCGGCGATCTTGCCGCCAGGCGTAATCGTGATCTCCTGCATCACGGGAAAGCCCGAGTCGCTATTAGCCGGAAGCAAACTTGCTCCCGGTGCCTCAGAAGCGGACGTCGTTCCCGATTCTCCGGGACCAGGTTTGGTCTCGGCTGATGTCATAGCAGGTATTAAATACGCCAAAACCTTGGGCTTAGCCGCCAGTTTGATCATGCCGAAACTGCCGGCCGCTTTGGTTCGCTCGCTTCCGCATACGATCGCAGTCGAAGTGACCTTGATGGTTTTCAGTTGCTCTTCGCTCGGAGCGGTTGCGTCAGACAGCACATTGATCACGCCGTCGGCCTCATAGCAACCTTCCTGGATGATAATCGGCGTCGTGACCTGCAGACCGGGCGGCATATCCGCAATATCAACGCGAATCGGCCCATTAAAGTTGTCCATCCGCTCCGCCTTGACCGTAAACGCCTTGCCGCTGCCGGTGTTGATCGTGGGATTATTGCCGGTGAGCGTCACTTTGAAATCCGGCATCGGCCGACGAATCGTCAGCTCGTATTTGAAGTCGTCGCCGGAAAATCCGCGGACATCGGTGACGCGGACGAAGTAGGTTCCATCGGTCGGCGCGACGAACGTCAGCCGCGAGTCTTTGCCGAGCTTCCGATGGGAATCGTCGTCGTTTTCATAGAACAGCGTAAACACCGGTAGGCCGTTGTTCGGCAGCTCCGTGCCGACGGCATACGGCACAACGATATATGCCGGCTCATTCAGCGTATGAGCCCGGCTGGTCGTTTCAAAATAAGCAAAGCGATTCCCGTTCTCCGGATAAAACTGGGCATCCGCATCCGGCCCCCGCCGCTGCTGGAACAGCTTAATGACGTCGCCACTGAGATAGACATATTCGTTGAGCAGCATTTCCTCCCAGTTGGCCAGGCGCACGCCCCGCTGTTCGCTGTTCATGCCGCGGAATTCAATCACCGAATCGCGAACCGCCCGCAGCAGCAGCCGCGGCACCGGCTGACCACGGCTGTCAAGCACTTCGATTTTCGTATCCAGCGGCGATTTGTCGCGGCCTGCTTTGGTTTCAATGATCCACTGATCGCCCTGCTTCGCATCAAAGCGGAAAAGATCATCATCGCGCTCGCTACCAGCGACAAAAATGCGGCCGGTGGCCGTGCCGGGCGTCGCAACCTCCGTCGCTTCCTCCGGCCGATCATTCGGCTCGACTTCCGCCACTTTCAGCAGCTTATCCATCGCCGGCTGGGGGCCGTAATCAGTATCAGGCGGCACTTCGGCCAGCGGAACGAGCGGTGACTCGCTTTCCGTCGCCGCCCGCGGCAGATTGTAGATGCCAAGCGTCCCGTCAACTCGACCGACAACGAGCGTTTGCCCATCGTGGCTAATGGCCAGGCCGCTCGCCCAATCGCTTTGTTTCTCCAGCGTCTGGCGGATTGTCATCGAATCCGCGTTCCATACTTTGACGAGCCGATCTTCACCGGCCGATACGACCGTTTGGCCATCGCCCGACCAAACCAGCCGCAGAATTGGTGATTCATGGGCAAATTTAGAGAGCAGCAGCGAGTTCTCGCCTTCCTTTGCGTCCGACGTAATCCGCCACACACGAATCCGGTTATCGACGCCCGCCGCGGCCAAGCGTGTGCCGTCGGGGCTGAACGCCAGGGTGTACAGCTCTTTCTGCGACTCCTTCAGTGTGTCCAATCGGCGGCCGGTGGCTACTTCCCAAAGCTTGACAGTGCGATCACCGCTGGCACTGGCGAGTATTTTGCCGTCGGCCCTAAACGCCAGCTCGAAGATCGCCCCGTTGTGCCCATCGAGCGTGCGAAGCTCTTTGCCATTCACAACATCCCAGAGCTTAATCGCATTGTCGTAGCCGCCGGTTGCGAGCAGCTTACCGTCCGGGCTTAGCTGCGCCGAATAAAGGCTGTCGTTGTGGCCGCGAAACTTAGTAGGCGCACTCCCTCTGCCGTCTCGATCAAGCTTGTAAATCCTCGCCTCACCAAACAACCCCGGCTCCCCCGCCGCAACGACGAGGTACCGGCCATCACGCGAAAAGCTGACTCCGTTCACTGAACCAGGAATCTCGCCGAACGATTGCAATCGAGTGCGATCCTTCGCGCGCTGCAATTCAACCTGGTTATCGCGAGCGATGGCGACGGTTTGTCCATCCGGCGACAGGGCCACGGCATTGACGGACAGTTTTGGCGGCGCCAGTAGTGTGATCTTCGGAGTAACTAGCGCCACAGCACTGGCTGATCCACCGCTCGGACCATTCGCCCCAGCCGCAATCCAGTTTTTCAGCACGTCGATTTCGCCCGGCTTCGGCGCTTCCTCGCCCTCCGGCGGCATCGCCGGCTTGGCAGCGCCGGTAAGAACCCGGATCAGACGACTTAATTCCGGTTGGCCAGCAGTAATGGCGCCGCCCTTCGCGCCTCCCTTGAGCAGCGAATCATACGATTGCAACGACAGCTTCCCCTCGCGGTCTGCATCGTTGTGGCAACCGGTGCAGTATTTTGTAAGAATTGGAGCGACATCGCGGTTGAAATCGGGTGCATCGGCGGCCAGGACGACCCTTGACAAACCCACAATGGCAATTGAAGTAACGAGTATTCGGTGGCAGTTCATAGGCGCGGTTACGGCGGCAAAGAGATTTGGCACTGGGATCCATCGTACATTAAACATTTGCCCATAAGTACCGAGTACTTAGTACTGTGTACTCAGTGATATCTCTCCCTACGCGAAGCCGGGCCACCCTATTCTGCAGTTCAGTTTGCTTTTGCCATCCGCTCGCCGTCCGACTATCCTCTTCTGACCTCTGACCTCTGACCTCTGCTTCCCCGCGCATGCCCCTCTCCACCGAACAACTCCGCCTCCAGGCTGCCGACCGCGGCGACGAGCCTTGGCGTCTCTGGGGTCCCTACCTGGCCGAGCGGCAATGGGGCACCGTTCGCGAGGATTACAGCCCCGGCGGAGATGCCTGGAATTATCTGCCGCACGACCACGCCCGCAGCCGAGTCTACCGTTGGGGCGAGGACGGCCTGGCCGGCATCTGCGACGAGCGGGGGAGGATTTGTCTGGCCCTCGCCCTGTGGAATGGCCGCGATGCATTTTTGAAAGAGCGGCTGTTCGGCGTCACGAATGGCCAGGGCAATCACGGCGAGGACGTAAAGGAGCTGTATTACTACCTCGACGCGACGCCGACGCACTCGTATTTGAAGATGCTCTACAAGTATCCGCAGCGTGTGTTTCCGTATTCGCGGCTGCTAGAGGAGAGTGCCAAGCGCGATCGCGAGCAGCCGGAGTTCGAGATTCTCGACACGGGCATTTTCGACGACGATCGCTATTTCGATGTGTTCATTGAATATGCGAAGGCCTCGCCGACCGACATTTTGATGCGGGTGACGGCTCACAACCGCGGCCCGGATTTCGCGGCGCTGCATTTGTTGCCGCAGATTTGGTTTCGGAATCGCTGGTTGTGGAAGTCGGGTGCGGCGAAGCCGAGTTTGGCCGCCGAGGGCGCGAATGTCGTGCATGCCATGCACGAGCGACTGGGCGACTATTGGCTCTATTGCGACGGCGGGCCGGAGCTGCTGTTCTGCGAAAACGAAACGAATACTCGCCGGCTGTATGGCTCCAATGGCGCCAGCGGCCCTTTCAAGGACGCGTTTCACGATTACGTAGTATCCGGACAGCGATTCGCAATCAGCCACGAGAAAATGGGCACGAAAGCCGCCGCCTATTATCACTTCACGGTCCCCTCAAAGAGCTCGGTCCAATTGCGGCTGCGAATGAGTGACAAGCAACTCGCTCAGCCGCTGGCCGATTTCGACGCCATCTTCGCCGCCCGGATTCAAGACGCCGACGATTTTTACGGCCATCTCCAATCGCAAATCGACGACCCCGACGAACGAATGGTGCAGCGGCAGGCCCTCGCCGGCATGATCTGGAGCAAGCAGTTTTATTTTTATGACGTGCGGCCGTGGCTCCGCGGCGATGAGACTCAGCCGCCGCCGCCGCAGGATCGCCGCTTTGGCCGCAACGCCGACTGGGAGCATCTCAACAACGCCGACATCATTTCGATGCCGGACAAATGGGAGTATCCGTGGTACGCCGCGTGGGATTTGGCCTTCCACTGCTTGCCGCTCGCCCTCGTCGATGCCGAGTTCGCTAAGGAGCAGCTCGTGCTGCTCACGCGCGAGTGGTACATGCATCCCAACGGCCAGCTCCCGGCTTACGAGTGGAATTTTGGCGATGTGAACCCCCCGGTGCATGCCTGGGCCGCCTGGCGCGTGTTTCAGATCGACCGCAAGCAGCGGCATGCCGTCGATCCGAACGATCCGGGCGATCTGGCGTTTTTGGAGCGCGTGTTTCACAAGCTCATGCTGAATTTCACCTGGTGGGTGAACCGCAAAGACGCGCAGGGGCGGAATCTGTTTCAGGGAGGGTTTTTGGGCCTCGACAACATCGGCGTTTTCGATCGCAGCCGGCCGCTGCCGACCGGCGGATTCATCAATCAGGCCGACGGCACGAGCTGGATGGCCATGTATGCGCTCAACCTGATGCGGATCGCGCTGGAGCTCGCACAACACAACCCAGTTTATGAGGACGTCGCCACGAAGTTCTTCGAACACTTCCTGTTCATCGCCGAGGCGATGACCAATATCGGCGGACATGAGCGCGGCATTGGACTGTGGGACGACGAGGACGACTTCTATTACGACGAGCTGAATCTGCCGGACGGAAAAATGTCGAAACTAAAAATCCGCTCGATCGTCGGCCTGATTCCGCTGTTCGCGGTCGAAACGCTGGAGCCGGAATGCCTGGACCGGCTGCCCGGATTCAATCGGCGATTAAAGTGGACATTGGCGAATCGGCCCGATTTGGCCGAACTGGTTTCGCGGTGGCAGGAGCCCGGACTCGGCGAGCGGCGACTCTTATCGCTTTTGCGCGGCAGCCGCATGAAAAAGCTGCTGCGGCGAATGCTCGATGAAACGGAATTTCTATCGCCGTATGGTGTTCGGGCGCTGTCTCGCGTGCATCTCGAACAGCCGTACGTCTTTTCGTCGCGTGGTCAGTTTCACGCCGTCTATTACGAACCTGCCGAATCGCGGTCCAGTTCCTTCGGCGGCAATTCGAATTGGCGCGGGCCGATCTGGTTTCCGGTCAACTACTTGATCATCGAGTCGCTGCAGAAGTTTCACCACTACTACGGCGATGATTTTCTCATCGAGTGCCCCACGGGCTCAGGCCGCATGTTGACGATCAACGGCGTGGCCCAGGAGCTATCCGACCGCCTATCGCGGCTGTTTCTGCGCGACGCCAACGGCCGCCGCCCCGCCTTCGGCCACTGGGAAAAGCTGCAGAATGACCCCCACTTTCGCGACTACCTGCTGTTCCACGAGTATTTCCACGGCGATACCGGCGAAGGCCTCGGTGCCTCGCACCAAACCGGCTGGACCGGCCTCATCGCCAAGCTCCTCATGCCGCGACGCGAATCGTAGCCATCACGCTCCGCGTGATGTTGCCCGGCAATAGCCATTAAAGCTATGCGTTGGCCCACCAAGCGATCATTCCCTCTCCCTCTGGGAGACGGTTAGGGTGAGGGTCTTGCTTCTGGGCTAGACGTCGCGTCTCCGATTTTTCTTATTCAGCGCTTTAAAACAACCTCCACCGGAAAATGATCCGACGGCGTCCGCCCCTCCCGCTCCGTCCGATTAATTTTGGCCTCCACAACCTGCCAATCGCGAGAGCAGCCTATCCAATCGATTCGCGAGCCTCCGGTTTGGCTCGCCTTAAACGCCGTGGCAGTCCCTTCGTCCTTCGCCCGCTCAGGATGAACCTTTCGATAGCAATCAATAACCGGCGACTGCTGTCCATCGGCTTCCGCGAATAGCGCCTTATACGGCGGGCTGCCTTCGCCCGAATTAAAATCGCCCGTCACGATGAGTGTGCAGCCCTTGCCGAGCACGCCAAGCTGCTCGCGAATGAGCTTCGCCGATTCCAACCGCGCCTGCGGCCCGCGATGATCGAAATGCGTATTCAAAAACAAAATCGGCGGTGTTGACGGCTGCTTTTGGTCGCGCAGCTTCACCCACGTCGCCATTCGCGGCAACGAACTGTCCCAACTCTTGCTGCCCGCCGTCTGCGGCGACTCGCTCAGCCAGAAATGCCCTTCATCGAGCTTTGTAAATCGGTCGTTCTTGTAATACAAAGCCATCATCTCCCCCTTTTCTTTGCCGTCGTCGCGACCAACACCGAGCACACCAAACTCCGGCAGATGCTCCGCCAAATAATCCCGCTGAAAGCCCACCGTCTCCTGCGTCCCCAGCAAGTCCGGCCCATAAGCCTTGATCGTCTCCAACAAAAACTCTTTCCGCTTATCCCAGTGATTCTCGCCGTCGTTAGCCGTGCCATACCGAATGTTAAACGTCATCACGCGGATGTCGTCGTCCGCTTTTACCACGTCGCTCATTGCCATCGCCAAACCGACCGCGTAAAACAACGCCGCAACGCGAAGTAAGTTTGAAATCATCGATCTGCCCTTTCAGCCGCGATAGCGGCGCAGTAATACAGCCTGGGGCCTTGGCCCCAGGACACCCATCAGCAACAAAAATATATCAGCCGCGAAGCGGCGCAGCCTATCACTCTCTTTGTTTCCTTTGTTACCTTCTGTTCAAAAATCCGCGTAACCGTGCCCATTCCATGCACCACCTTGCCACGGATATTCCCGATGCAAATCCAATCGCCAACACAATTCATTTCCGCGGCATTTCTTGTCTTTTGCGCCTGCGCCTTACCCGCCTGGTCCCAAAACGCCCTCCAACCGCCCACCGCTGAAATCACCGCCGCCGAGCAATCCATCACCGAACCGGCCCTCCGCGCCCACATTCGCTTTCTGGCAGACGACCTGCTCGAAGGCCGCGGCCCCGGTTCGCGTGGCGACGAGCTCGCGCAGCATTACATTGCGGCCCAATTCGAATCCCTCGGCCTCAAGCCCGCTGCCCCCGGCGGCGGTTGGTTTCAACCCGTCCCACTCGTCGGCGTCACCGCCCACGTCCCACCAACTCTCAAGTTCACTTGGGAGGGCCAGACCGGCGCTGTAGGGGCCGCCCTCCGTGGCGGCCCGCCCGCCGAGCCTAATTCGGCAAAAAAATCGCTGGAACTCAAGCGCCACGACGATTACGTCTTCGCCAGCGGCAAGCCTCAGCCGCGAGTAATGGTCGAAAACGCCGAAATCGTCTTCGTCGGCTATGGCATCCAAGCTCCCGAGTACCAATGGGACGACTTCAAGGGTGCCGACCTCAAGGGAAAAATCCTCCTCGTCATGAACAACGACCCCGCCGACGACCCCCAGCTCTTCGGCGGCAAAAAGCGACTGTACTACGGCCGCTGGGACTACAAATACGCCAGCGCCGCCCGCCAAGGTGCCGCCGGCGCGATCATCATTCACACCACCCCCTCCGCCGGCTACCCGTTTCAAGTCGTCCAAACTTCCTGGTCCGGCGAAGAGTTCGAGCTCGCAGAAACCACCGGCCCGCGCCTCGAAATGCGCGGCTGGATGACTGAGGACGCCTCGAAGCGTTTAGTAGCCCTCGCCGGAAAAGACCTCGACCAACTCCG
>DASXLL010000393.1:0-2987 GCA_036496265.1 Pirellulaceae bacterium
AAGACCGCGACATCGCAATGGTCTTTCAAAACTACGCCCTGTATCCCCATATGACGGTCGAACGAAATCTTTCGTTCGGCCTGAGGCTGCGAATGCTGCCAGGACCGCTGTGGCGGATTTTCAATCCCGCCGAGGCCAATCGCATCCGATCGAGGATTGCCGATCGAGTCGGCGAGGCGGCCCGCATCCTGGAAATCGAGCATCTGCTGCATCGCAAGCCGCGAGAACTATCGGGTGGCCAGCGCCAGCGTGTGGCCGTGGGCCGGGCGATCGTCCGGGAGCCAGCGGCGTTCCTCTTTGACGAACCCCTCAGCAATCTCGACGCTAAATTGCGAATAACAACCCGGGCCGAGCTGAAACGGCTGCATCGGCGTCTTAAGACGACGACTGTCTATGTCACCCACGATCAGGAAGAGGCCATGACCCTCGGCGATCGGATCGTGGTAATGAAGGACGGCGTCATTCAGCAGGCCGATACGCCCTTACAGACCTATAATTCGCCGGCGAATCGTTTCGTTGCGGGATTCATCGGAATGCCTCCGATGAATTTCTTTGACGGTATCGTGGAACGTGTCGATGGCCGGCTCGTATTTGTCGAACGAAAGGCCAGCGAGTTGACGCTGGAGGGCCGGGGGTTTACGATTACTCTTCCGGCGCATCTGGAAGATGGGCTGGTTGGATGGTTGGGCCGTCCGCTGGTGTTGGGGATTCGTCCCGAGCATCTGCATCTGAGGCCGGTTGAGCCAGCATCGCCGATCGTTGTAAGGCTGAATGTAATTGAGCCCTTGGGAAACGATATGGACGTATACGTAAGTACAACCCAGCACGACCATGTGGTTGCGCGGGTCGAGGCCCAGGCGGGCCTCACAGTGGATGCGCAGGTCACGCTTTATGCGGACCTGGGCCGGATCCACTTCTTCGCGCCCGGAGAAACCGGGACGAATTTGAGCCGAACGAGCGAATCCACCCATGCTGTCGCATAAACCGCGTGGACATGCTCTTTTGGCCGCCGCCATCCGGAGGGTTTCCGGATGAACGGTTGACGTGTTTCGTCAAAGTTCCGCCGTCGAAGGAGTGGCCGCCAAATAGTTTGGTGGCCTTTTTGTTTGCCAATAAAAAATGCCTCGAAGCGTCGAGGCCCATATTGACGGAATGGATTTCCGTCCGGTTGAAAAACTGAATAGCGAGGAACCATGAATCAGGAACTGATCCGCATCGTTGACGCCATTGCACGCGACAAGAATATTGAGCGCGAACAGATTTACACGGACATTGAACAGGCCATCGCCTCGGGTCTGCGCAAACAGTTTAACACGGAGGACGCCAGCGAATTCGTCGTCACGCTCGATAGGACCACCGGCGATCTTTCCGCCACCCGGCAGGGCGCCGCGCTCGATTTGAAGGTCGTCGGCCGCATCGGCGCCCAGACGGTCAAGCAGGTCATGATTCAACTCATCCGCCAGGATGAACGCGGCAGCATTTACGAGGAATTCAAGGATCGCGTCGGGACAATTGTCACTGGAACCATCGCCCGCTTCGAGGGCGGAACGATGATCGTCAATCTCGGCCGGGCCGAGGGAATCATGCCCCGAAGCGAGCAGATTCCGGGCGAGCAGCACCAGATCGGCGAACGGATTCAGGCGCTGATCATGGAAGTGCGCGACACGCTCAATGCGATCAAGATCATCCTGAGCCGCAGCCATCCGGAACTGATTCGCCGGCTCTTTGAGCGCGAAGTTCCGGAAGTGGGCGAACGGACGATCGAGATCAAGGCGCTCGCTCGCGAGCCGGGCCATCGGACCAAAATCGCCGTCAGCTCCATCGACTCGAAGGTCGATGCCGTCGGCGCATGCGTCGGCGTACGCGGAAGTCGAATCAAGAACATCGTCGATGAGCTCGGCGGGGAAAAGATCGATATCGTCCGCTGGAACGAATCGAGTCAGATTCTCATCGCCAACGCGCTGAAGCCCGCGGAAGTGACGGAAGTTTCGCTCTGCTTCGAATTGGGTCGCGCGACGGTCGTGGTGAACGACGACCAGTTGAGCCTTGCCATCGGCAAGCGCGGGCAGAACGTTCGTTTGGCCGCCCGATTGACCGGCTGGGACGTTGATATCCTGACGCCGCCGGAATTCCAGGCCGGCATTCAGCGCCTCGATCAGACATTGAAGCAGATCACTGGAATCACGCAGGAACACGTGGACAAGATCATCGCCCTGGGCTTGATCGACGTTCGCGACATCGACGAAGTCGGCGCTGGGCCGCTGCAGGAAGAACTCGGCCTGGAAGAAGCGACGGCAGTGCAGGCGGTTGAGCGGTGTGCCGCGGAGGCAAAGATCGTCGCCGTGGAGCAGGAGGTCAAGAAAGCTGCCGAGGCGAAGGCCAAGGCGGCAGATCGCTCGGCGATGCTCAACGCGTCGCGCTCGGCGTCGGCACAGGCGGGTGCGGAAGCGAGCCCATTTAGCGCGGCACTCGCGGCAAGCAATGGCGAGGAAGCAGCTGCAGCGGCAGCCGCGGCTGACGCCGACGCGGCCGCGGCCACCATGCCGGGCGCGATGGAATCTGCTGCCGGTGGCGCGCCGGAGGTTATCACGCACGAAGAGCGCATCGGCAGTTCCACTGATGATTTGTCGCCGGAAGAGCGGGCGATCAGCGGGCTTGGCGAGGCGAGCGATGCCGGCCAGACCAGAGAATTTGAAGATGAAGACGCGGAGACTGCGGCACTGGCCGAGGGCCGCGCCGAGCCGCCCTCGGGTCTTCGCGACGAGCCGGTGTAATGAATTAAATTTTGCCGGCCGCGTGGTCGTTTAATGACCCACCGGCCAGGTCCTGACGTAAAAAATAGATGCCGGGTGTGATCGCTTCGGCATGACTGAATGGCCGCTGGGCATTGAACCGGCGGGGAAATCTGAGGAGATCGATTTGGCTAAAGGTATTCGAGTCAACCAGCTTGCCAAAGAGCTTGGGGTCGAAAGCAAGGCCATTCTCGC
>DASXLL010000394.1:0-24890 GCA_036496265.1 Pirellulaceae bacterium
GACCCTGCAACTCGGCTATCTCGACGGTGAATTCAAATCGCCTTGGATGGATTGCACACTTACCACCACGATTGGAACGCAGCACGACTCTGGATATTCTCCCTGCTTCGTATCGCGTGTGGCGGGCGTCCACTATCTGAATCTCGCCGGCGACATCGACATGACCAAAAACCAAATCTCAGAGGACGCCTCACTGCTCGAAAAAATCCACGAATACACCATTCTCAAATACGAAATCAAAGACGCCACGCTAATCCTCACCATGGTTGACGAAAACTTCCTGAAAAAAGCCATCGCCGCCGGCACGATCAAGGGCGAAGGAACCACGGTCAATGCCCGCTCAGCAGACCTCGCATCTTTCCTCGAAAAGAATCACGCGCAGGTCTTCCCCACCAAAGAAGCCGTCCGCTTTTCCCCGCTCTGACGAATCGAGGGCCAACGGCACGTAACCCGTTAGCCCAGGGCAAGCGAGTCCGCGAGCGCCGCCCTGGGTTGTAGACCCATGAGTAAACGTGAGCCCTGAAAGGGCGAGATGAATCGGCTCGTTTGGGCTGCTCGTTTGGGCGTTTATGCTATCTCCAATACCACGAAGACAATGAAGTTTGCAGAGGCGAGCCCTCGTTCCGTCTCCTACTGATACGAACTGAAAGCTAGAATAGAGCGTTGAGCGATCCTTGCCAGGAGAAAATCTCATGGTCTTTCGTGGACATGTGAAAAATGGTGTCGTCCTCCTCGACGAGCCGGCTACCCTCCCAGAAGGCGCTCCAGTTCAAGTCGAACTGTTGGAATATCCGCTCGAAACTCGTTCAGAACCCAATGGCGAACAGAAATCCCTCTCAATCGAGCAGGAGTTGGCCGAAATCTGGCGCGATGTCCCGACCGACCAATGGGCAAATGTGCCGCGAGACCTAAGTGACAATCGCGATCACTATATCTACGGCGTCGCCAAGAAATGAAAACCGTCTTCGCCGACACGCTATATTGGGTCGCTATTGTCCGGCCCAATGATCCGTGGCAAGAGCCAGCTCAACGGGCACGGCAGGAAATCGGCGCTGCTCATCTCGTGACCACCGATGAAGTTCTTTCAGAATTTCTTACGGCTCTTTCTTCCGGTGGTTCAGAAGTTCGAACTCGCGCAATGACGACGGCCCGCCGGATTCATTTCGAGCAAGAAGGTTTCAAAGTCCTCATCAAGTCTTGAGCCAGACACGGGTCACCGATGGATCCCCGGCTGCTCGCTTCCAAGCAACACGCGAGCGTTGCAACACTGTACCTTCATCCTGCAAATCCCAGCTATGCCCCTCGAATACGTCAAGCACGAACCGATTTCACTCCGCAAACATCCGGATTTCAGCGAGGTCTGGCTGCACGAGCAAATCTGCAAAGACACTTCGATTCTCGGCCTTGGTGAATTAACAGTCATCGACCGGGAACGAATTCAATTTGCTGGTGGTCGGCTCGATGTGCTGCTGGCGGATGTCGAAAATGAAATTCGCTACGAAGTCGAGATCATGCTCGGCGCGACGGACCCCAGTCATATCATTCGCACCATCGAATATTGGGATTTAGAGCGGCGTCGTTATCCCGCCTACGATCATGTCGCTGTGCTAATCGCCGAAGAAGTCACCTCTCGCTTCCTCAATGTGATTGCCTTATTTGCGGGAAGCATCCCGATCATTGCCATCCAACTCAGCGCCCTGCAGGTTGGCCCCCACGTGATCTTGAACTTTGTCAAAGTTTTGGACCAACGCCAGCTTCGACTCGAGGACCCCCCGGGCTCCGGCAGCGACGAAGACGTTGATCGTTCAAGCTGGGAGGCACGCGTCGGTGCCTCACGGCTGAATGTCTGTGATCGAGTTGCCCAAATCGCAAATGAAGTCGCCAATCCAAAGCTGCAACTTAAGTACCTCAAAAACTATGTCGCACTTTCAGCGCCGGGCAGCCATTTCAATGTTGTCCCGTTTTGGCCTAAAAAGAACATCGTGCCGGCAAGGTTTGTGGTTTCCGAGGCAGAACAGTGGGTCCAACGTCTGACGGACGCAGGGATTGAAGCGCAATTGAAAAAAGGCCGTGTATCAATTCGGCTTCAAAATGGAGAAGTGGAACGACACGAAGAATTACTGCGCGACCTGATTCATACGGCGGTCAAGGAAAGCCAGCAATAGCCCGTAAGCGATCGCAATTGATCAATCGTGATCGTTCCGAACGCTCTTTTGCTTTCAGTTGCCGGCTCACGCAAATCCAACGTAAACTAGCGATATGACCGCCGCCGAAAAACTTAACCTGATTTCCGTCGAAGACTATCTGGCCGGGGAGTTAGAATCCCGGATCAAGCACGAGTACCTCGGAGGGGTCGTGCATGCGATGGCGGGCGCGAGAATCGCGCACAACATGATTGCCGGCAACGCCTACGCGGCCTTGCATTCCCGCCTAAAGAGCGGCCCCTGCCGTCCATTCAACTCCGATACCAAAATCCGCGTCCGCCTTCCCACCCACTGGCGCTTCTACTACCCCGATGCCTCCGTCATCTGCCGATCCAACCCACAGAATTATTCCTTTCAAGATGAGCCCGCCGTAATCGTCGAAGTGCTCTCCAAAGCCACCCGCCGTATCGACGGCGGCGAAAAAAAAGACGCCTATTTAACGATCCCCTCTTTATCTGCGTACATCCTGCTCGAACAAAACACCGCCCAAGCCGTCGTCTATCGCCGCACCGAGCAAGGCTTCGTCCCCGAAGTTTATACCGGCAATGACGCGACAATCCCCCTTCCCGAAATCGACATCGACCTCCCTCTCGCCGAAATCTATGACAGTGTGGAATTCCTGCCCGAGCGCGAAGGCGACGAAGTCGGCTGATAGACCTTACCATTCCCCAATCGCCATCAAAACAGCTCGCAACTTCACGCGAAAACGTGAATTCATGTTGAGCAGCCGAGCCGTCGCCCGCCCAACCGCTGTTCGGCCGGCAATCTCTGCACCGCGGCAGTAAAAATGGTCGATCCAAATCTGGCGTCGCGGATCGAAGAGTTGGACGACCTGACTACTATCTGGATCGACAGCCGAGAGATTCGGTCCTTTGTGCAAATTGCACTGGTCGCAAGCTAGCGCGAGATTTTCAGGCTCGTCGCCGCCTCCATGCTGCCGCGCCATGATGTGTTCAATCTGCAGGACGCCGTCAACAGCATGCTGCGGCAGCCGACAATATTCGCACCGATTGTCGGCACGAGTGCGAACGAACTGGCGAAGTGCCGCGTCCATTCAGCTTGCATGCCGCGATAGCGCCAAGCGGGCCGTGGCTTTTAAAATGCCAATCAGGTCCATCGCTTCGACGTAATCCGCGTACTCACGACGCTCTTCATCAGTAAGTAGCCCGTCATTTGCCTTCTGAGCCAATTCATCGATGCGCATTTGCCGACGCGGTTCCAATGCAACCGCCAAAATCCGCTTGGCCACGTCCGGAGTAAGGCAGTCGGCCAGCGGGTCCAGAACTTGGTCTAGAATCCCATTAGAAGTTGCTGCAACCATATTCAAAGTCTATCACGAGCGGCCCAGTAAGTGAAAACTTACGCACGCTTGAACGCCACTTTGCCAACCTTATCAGATAACCCAACCAGCCGTCGTCCCAAAAATATTTCCGAAATTCCGCGCCCACCAGCCATTTTTTGGTCCGGTTTTTTGGCGAAATTGCAATTAGTCTTTTGGAGACCGTCCAAGACCGGAATTGCGTCCATGCGCACCGCCGCCAGCCGCATTCCGGCCGCATGCAGCCCACTAATACGCCGGCTAATATTAGCCGCTTGCTCCTAATATTAGTTTCCCCAACCAACAGCCGCCCTTCACCTTACGACCTCTCGCCCTCCGCTCGCCCAAAAACTTTTTTCAAAATATTAGTCCCGTCCCCGTCGCCAAATCACCCAAAACTCAAAGCCTAAAGTCTAAAATCAAAAGTTGAAGAACCAATGACCAGTGACCAAGAACAACTGACCACCAAAAAACTCAACTTGAGCGCCACCCCATCAATATCGAATTCCACAACTCCCACTACCCCAACCGCTTACAACCTTCCCATAAGCCCGTCGTAATAAAAAAAACTTCAAACTTGAGCGCTCTGACCTCAGACTTTGGACCTTGGACTTTGGACCCATGACTACCCCCATCTCCCGCCGCGATTACCTAAAAAGCCTCGCCGTCGCCTCCACTACCGCATGGATGGCCGGCGCGCCGCGCTTAATTACCGCCAACGACTCCGGCGAAAAAATCGCCCATCCCAAACCGACCGCCGACTCCGTCATCCTTCTCTGGATGGCGGGCGGGATGGCCGCCCCCGACAACTTCGACCCCAAAAAATACGTCCCGTTCGAAGTCGGCCTGCCCGTTGAGAACGTCATGAGCACGTTTCCGGCAATCGACACGGCCGTCGATAACGTCAAAATCGCGTCGGGCCTGGAAAATATCGCCGGCGTCATGGACCGCGCGACGCTGATCCGCTCGCACGTCCTGCCCGATCTCGGCCACATCCTCCACTCTCGCCACCAATACCACTGGCACACCGGCTACGTCCCGCCGCAGACGGTCGCTGCTCCTCACCTCGGTGCCTGGATTTCCCGCGTCCTGGGGCCGAACAATCCGGTCATTCCGCCGTTCATCAACATCGGTCAGCGCCTCGAAGGCCTCGGCGAGAACGAAGAAATCAAAGCCTTCACCACCGCCGGCTTCTTCGGCAGCGAATTCGGCCCGATGAACCTGCCCTATCCCGAAGAAGCCGCCAAAGCCGTCCGGCCGCCCTCCGGCATGCAACCCGGCCGCTTTGCGAATCGCTACAAGTTCTACAAGCAGCTTGTCGATCGCTCGCCGCACCGCGAATACATGAGCGATCATCAGCAAGAGTCAATGCTCCGCTCGCTCGAAAACGCCCAGCGCCTGCTTGAGGCCAAAGAGCGCGATGCCTTTGACATCACGCTCGAGCCGAAAGAAAGCTACGAGAAATACAACACCGGCCGCTTCGGCCAAGGCTGCCTCCTCGCCCGCCGCCTTGTCGAAGCCGGCGCGCGATACATCGAAGTCACCACGGAATACATCCCCTTCATTCACTGGGACACGCATGCCAGCGGTCACGAAACGGTCGATCGGCTCCACAAAGAAATCGACCGCCCGATCGCCCAGCTCATCCGCGATCTCGAAGCCCGCAAGCTGCTTGACCGCACGCTCGTCATTGTCGCCAGCGAATTTAGCCGCGACATGATCATCGAAGGCGTCCCCGGCTCCGAAGCCAAGGATCAGACAACCTTCAAGGTCGATAAGCTCGAAGAAATGAAGCACTACGGCCTGCACCGGCACTTCACCGGCGCATCATCCGTCGCCATGTTCGGCGGCGGCATGAAACGCGGCCTGCTTTATGGCGAATCCGCCCCCGAGCGTCCGTGCATCGCGACGAAAAACCCCGTCTCCGTCAGCGACCTTCACGCCACGCTCTACACCGCCATGGGCATCAACCCCGCCACCGCCTTCGACATCGAGCGCCGCCCCTTCTACGCCACCGAAGACGGCAAAGGCGTCGCGGTCAGAGAACTCTTCGCCTAACCACTACTCACCTACTCACCACTCACTCGATCTACTGCACCTGCAGCAGCTCGACGAGAAAGTGCAGCGTCGCATTCGGCGGGATATCGCGGCCGGCGCCACGAGTACCGTATCCCAAATTCGATGGAATCCATAACTCAATCATTCCGCCTTCGCCCACCAGTTGCATCCCCTCCGTCCAGCCCGGAATCACTTGGTTCAGGCCGAACGAAATCGGCTCCCGCCGCTGGTACGAGCTGTCGAATACCTTGCCGTCATCCAGCCAGCCGTGGTAGTTCACTCGCACTTTATTCGTTGCTTTCGGTTTCTCGCCGGTTCCCTGACGAAGAACCCGATATTGCAGCCCTGACGGCGTCTTCATAAACGTTAGCGGCGCGTTGGCGTCGGCCTTACCCGCCCCTTCGGGCATCTTGGGGAGCGGAACATTCTGTTCTTGGGCCATCGATTGGGTTCCTGCGAATGAGAAGGCGAGCACGAACAAAGTAACAGCGAGCTTCCGTACCAGCATAGAGAGACTCCTAGTTGTTGCGGCCGATTCGGGCCGCGTCACAGATAACAATCCACGCTAGAGAATTGTAGAGTGCCCGCCGGTGGCGCAAACCCGGCATGCCACCCCTGCGGCGGGACCGACAAATCGCGATTTGACATGTCAGCCGCTCTACCGCGCCGTCGAAGCCGTCGCGGCCTGCGGCGGATTCGTCGTCCGCTGCCCAGAAGCGTTACGCACGGCCACCCAGATCAGCGCCATAACCACCACCATCGCGGTTGCCGCCACGAAAAGGCCGGGCGACAAACTCTTCCTCTCCGGCGCCACTTCCGCCGACGTGAGCACAAACAG
Organism: Pirellulaceae bacterium; assembly: GCA_036496265.1. Classification (GTDB taxonomy): domain Bacteria; phylum Planctomycetota; class Planctomycetia; order Pirellulales; family Pirellulaceae; genus CAYLLN01. The sequence continues at coordinate 6,419 of DASXLL010000394.1, forward strand.
CCGCTCCACCGCCCGGTGGTATTCGGGATCATCCGACAACCTGGAAATCTCATCGTAGGAACACTTCGTCATGAAGCCGCGATAGACCAACTCACCGCGGCTTGCATCATAACGCAGCCGCTCCTGCACCCGGTCGGAAAACGAAACCGTCGCCGGCAGATGCGACAACTTAACCGTGTAATCCACGTCGCCCCTCCTGTAACCAAGAAGGTAAAAAACGACATCCAGTCGAAGAACAACCACTAAAAAATCGCCTGCTGCCTATTACCGTATCAACCTTCCCTTTCGACGCAAGATTTTCCCAACCGCTGTTATCTGTTTTTAATCCACAACCTGCCCTCGCCAACTTTTCCGTAAGCTAACCGGCGATTGGCTTCGCACGCGTGAGTCACAGCCCGCGTGAACCTCAGCCTCCGGGCCTTCCAGGCCGCACAACCGCGCCAACCGCACCCTCCTTCGCCGTCAAAATCCCCGTTTAACCGCACTCTTTCGCACAGCCCTACATTTTGCCTAAGCGGTCGAAATTTCCTGGCCGGCAGGTCGATGAAACCTTTCGTCGCCGTCAGAGTCTCGCCAGGTATCCCTCCCCGAACCATCGCAGGTCCCGAACATGGCCAAGAATCAGCAGGCGGAAATCGAGATCAGTCGTCGCACCAAGAAAGAACGCCGCGGCGAAGAACGGCGGAAGCAAGACGTTCCTGTCGCCACGGAACGTCGCCAGCTCGAGCGCCGCACGAAGGTTCAGCGCCGCCGCCAGATTGATCCCACGACCTGCGAGCGCGAATACAACGACGAAGAAATCCAATTCATGCAGGCCCTCGAAGCTTACAAACGGGCCAACGGCCGCATGTTCCCTACCTGCAGCGAAATTCTGGAGGTCGTCCGCGGCCTCGGCTACGTCCTCGTAAGCCCCAACTCACAAAATACAATGCCTGGCGCCGAACCAACAATCCTGCCGCCACCGAATCAAGCCACGGATCAACCGCAAATCCCGGCCCTCTAAGAAGCATACACGGCTTCCTCGACCCACAGCGGCGACCAACTGCGGCGAGACGGCTTTCGCACAAAGCCTCTCGCCGCTCGTCGTTTCTTGAGACGCTTTCGGAGCAACAAAGGACCTAATTGGCCATTCGTGCTTCGTCATTCCCGCACAGCGGACTCAGGCCTTCGCCTTCGTCCGCGACTCCCGCAACCCGCGACTCAGAATATCGCGCAAGAGCGGCGAATAATCCTCATACCGCGCCGTCTCGGGCGAGCCATTGGCATATTGAAAGATCGCATCCCGCGGCTTTTTGCCCAAGGCGATCAACGTCGAGCTGACCGTCCCGCGCTCCTTGCCATGAACGACCATCCCTGGGCGATCCGGAGCGGCCGGCGGCCGCGCAAACGCCTTGCTCGACACAGCGAGAAACTTAACCGCCGAATCCAGCATCTGCAGCGTCAACAGCCGCCGAGCCAACTTCTGCCGTTCGTCGCGCATGTCGTTCAGATCGTAGCCGCTAATGATGTTCAGTCCCTCGTCGAGCTCCACGACGTTCGGATCGTCGCCACCGTGTACTGCCCAGCCCGACTCGTAATCGGCAATGATGAAATTGACGCCGTCGTACTTGTTTGCCGTTAGCTCCTCCATCGCCATATCGACCGCATGCCGAGCCGAATTGGCCCGCAACAGATCGCGACAGAGCAGCCCGCGCGACTTCGGCGCACTCGGCACCGACAGCCGCGGCCGATTCGCCGCCCCGACGAACAAGCCCGACTGATTCACGCCCAGCCACGTTCCGCCCGCCTTCGTATCGACACCGGAAAGCACGCGCGGCTTGCCGGGCTGAATCGAGGGCACGAGCGCGGCCCGTTCGTAATCTTCTTCCCGATTCGCAGCCACCAAAATTGGCGCTTCGGGAACACTCTTATATTGCACAGCCAAAAGGCACATAAATCACTCTTCCTTCAAGGGTCGAACACCTCGGGGGCTCAAACCACCCAAGCCAAAACCCGCGAGGGTCAAATCAATGTATCGCCTGGAAAACGACCAGCACACCCTCAAATGGGGGGTTACGTCAAAATTTTGAATTGGGCCATTTTCGGTTGATAAATCGTGGTGCCACAATGGTTTCCGGCGTGCCCTTATCTTGTTACGCGGGCGAATGCGCCGCGGTTCCCCCAATTTCGCAAGCCCGCTGGCCACCGCACCGCGATTTGAGAAACTGACTCTCCCACCTTCAAAAAAGTTCGCCTCTCAACGTCAATTATGCCTGCTCATTCATCCGCCAATCCCGTTCGCATCGCCATCATCGGCGCCGGCGCCGTCAGCGATTACCACCACGTCCCCGCCATCCGTCTCGATTCGCGCGCCAAGCTCGGTGGTGTTTGCGACGCGAGCAAGGACCTCGTCGAAAAGCGCCGCACCGAGTGGTCGTGCGACAACATCACGATGGATTACGAAAAGATATGTGCCGATCCGAAAATCGACGCCGTGATCATCGCGACGCCCAACTTCACGCACCGCCCGATCACGCTCGCGGCCGCGAAGCACGGCAAGCACGTCATGTGCGAGAAGCCGCTCGGCCTCGACGCCAAAGAAGTCCGCGACATGTATCACGCGTGCCGCGACGCCAAGGTCGTGAACATGACCGCCTTCACTTATCGCTTCGCGCCCTCGATGCGCTACATGCGGCATCTGGCCACCAGCGGCGCGCTCGGCGAGCTCCGTCATTTTCGCAGCCAGCGCTTTCTCGACTGGCCCGAAACCAGTTGGGGCTGGCGGCAATATAAGGATAAAGCCGGCGCGGGTGACCTCTTCGACATGACGATCCACCGCATCGACTTCGCGATGGACCTAATGGGCCCGATCAAAAGCGTCTGCGGTGCGACCGCTCGCTTCGCCCCGCGCACGAAAACAGTGGATGGCAAGGACTGCCCGCCAAGCGAGGTCGATGATTGGTCGAGCCTCATCGGCGAGTTCGACAGCGGCGCGACGGGCGTCTGGGAAGGCACCACGCTCGCCAAAGGTTACGGCTTTGATGGCTTCGGCCACGAGTGGGCCGAAATCAACGGCTCCGAAGGCACCGCCGTCTATCGCCTGCACATGCCGAATCAAATTATGGTCGGCAAAACCGGCCAGGACCTGGCCCCCGTCGATGTGCCCCCCGAATTCCTGAAACCCAAAGACAGCCCCCGCAATCCCAAGGAAGGCAAACCGGCCACCGTCTTCCGCTACGATCTTGTCTGGGAGTTCGTCAGCGCCATTTGCGACCAGCGCGACGCTGTTCCCAGCTTTTACGACGGCCTCATGTCCCAAGTCGTCGCCGACAGCGTTTTGAAGTCGCACGCCGAGCGACGGTGGATCGATATTCCGCAGGAGCCGAAGTAATGACTGCCGCTACGCTCGTCGTTGTCGCTGCCGCGCTTGCCGCCGATCCTTACACCTCGATCGGCTTCCTCAAATTCCCCGCCGAAGTCGAAGTCGGCGCGATGTCGGCCGTGGCGATCGACCCTCAAGACTGCATCTACGTCCTCCACCGTGGAGAGCCGCCACTCGTTGCCTTCGACGCCGACGGAAAATATGTCCGCGGATGGGGCACCGGTCTCTTCAAAGTCCCTCATGGCCTCCGACTCGACCGCGAAGGCAATATCTGGACCACCGACAATGGCAACCATGTTCTCCGCAAATTCAATAGCGAAGGCCGCCTCCTCGCCACGCTCGGCACCGAAGGCAAACCCGCCGCCGGCAAGGACGGCTTTCGCGCTCCCGACGATCTCGTTTTCGATTCGCAAGGCAATATGTACGTGGCCGATAGCGGCAATGGCCGGATCGCCAAATTCTCGCCCGACGGCGCGTTTCTGCTCGAATGGGGCAAAAAAGGAAAAGAAACCGGCCAATTCGCCACCGCTCATGACCTGGCTATCGACAAACAAGACCGCATCTTCGTGGGCGACCGCGGGAATAAACGGATCCAGGTTTTCGATGCCGCCGGCAAACACCTCGCCACCTGGGACGGCTTCGGCAACCCCTTCGGCCTGCTCGTGGTCGGCAACGAGTTGCTGGCCAGCGAAGGCGACATTCACAAGGTTTTTCACCTCGATCTGAACAGCGGCAAAATCACGGCGAGCTGGGGCAATCCTGAAATGCTCCTCCTGCCGCACTTTATGGCAGTCAATTCCAAAGGGACGCTGTATATTTGCGAAGTGAATGGCAAACGCGTTCAAATGTTTGCCCGCACGGGAACGAAATGACTGGCACTGTCGAGCATGGATCGTAAACAGCGGATTGCCCGACTGACCGGCGTCGAGATCATCGCTTGCGGCTCCTACGCTCCGCCCGCCGTCGTCACGAACGCTGACCTCGCCGCTCACGGCTACGACGCCGACTGGATCGTCCAGCGAACAGGCATTCTGGAGCGCCGCAAAGCCGCTGATGATGTCGCCGCCAGCGATTTGGCTTTCGAAGCCGCTCAGTGCTGCCTGAAATCAGCCGCCGCGAGCCAAGGTCGCAGCTATGACGAGGTGCTCGGCGATGTGGATCTGATCGTGCTCGCCACGATGACGCCCGACAGCCCGATTCCTTCCACCGCGTGCCAGTTGCAGCGGCGATTGGGCTGCGATGCGGCGGCGATGGATGTCGGCGCGGCCTGCGCCGGCTTCATGTTTGCCCTGGCCACAGGCATGCAATTCGTCAAAACGGGCAATGCCAATAGCGTCCTTGTCGTTGGCACGGAAGTGATGACACGCACGATTGATCCAGCAGATCGCAAGACGTTTCCGCTGTTTGGCGACGGGGCTGGGGCGGTGCTGCTAGGAACCGGCAATGACGAACAGGGATTTCTCGCCTACCAAATCGGCGCAGACGGTCGCGGCACGGATCTGCTGTGCATTCCCGGCGGCGGGTCCCGCGAACCGCTCACGACTGCCGCAATCGAAGCAGGCCGCCAATTCATCAAAATGGACGGCCGCGCCGTCTTCAAATGGGCCGTGAACATGCTGGCCGACTCGGTCCGCGCCGTAGTCGCTCATGCCGGCTTATCCATGAACGACCTCGCGCTCGTCATCCTCCATCAGGCCAACCGGCGCATCTTGAGCGCCGCCGCCGACAACCTCGACATTCCTGCCGATCGCCTCTTCATCAACCTCGACCGCTACGGCAATACCTCCGCCGCCAGCATCCCGCTCGCTCTCGACGAAGCTCTCGCCGCCGGGCGCATTCGCCGCGGTGACGCCATTCTGCTCTCTGGATTCGGCGCCGGCCTCACCTGGGGCACGGCTGTTTTGCGGTGGTAAAGGCACGCGCCGCGAATCACTTCTTGCCAACGGCCCCTTCGGTGCCAGAGATCTTGACCATCGTCAATTTTTTAGCGGCGGAGTCGATCTCAAACTTAAAATGTTCGAGGAAGCTCATGCCCAGGAGCGGTTCGGCGGCGTAGGCTTCGTCGCCGAGGACGGCGCATTCGATATTATCGACTTGAAACTTGCCGACGCGAACGGATGGGAGCTTCATCAGCCGGCCGTTGATTTCACGGCCGTCGGCGAGCAGGAGGACGATTTTGGGATCCTTGTCGCTGGGTTTGAGCCCGAATTTGGCGGCGACGCTGGGCGGCAGGCTGATCAAGCTCGCACCCGAGTCGAGCACCATCTCCTGCGGATAGCGGCCGTTAACGACGACGTTGACGCGGAGCGTTTTGCCGCCGTCGTCCCGGAGGTCGATCGAATCGGACAGCACCGTGTCCTCGATCTGCTTCAGTCGCCGCATGTTGGCTTGAAATCCGGGAGTCGCCGCGAGCATAAACTGCTTTCCGGCGGCTTTGTTGTAGCGGGCGAGGGCCCCTTTGGCGTCCGCGTCGGCGGCTTTCTTAGCGTAGTCTTCTTCGATCTCGCCCGCCAGTTGACGGGCCGAGAGGGCCAGGCCGATGTAGGCCTCGCGGGCTTCGGTGGATTTGACCCGGCTGTTCTTTGTCTCCGCATCGAGCAGCCGCTTGTGCTCCCGGGCCAGGTCCAATTGTCCTTCGAGAACTTTGATCGCGCTGACGAGCTTGTTGTTGAGCGTGATGTCGTTTGGATTGATGTTGGCCAACTGGGCGCTGAATTGCACATGCTGCAGGCGGAGCTGGACCAGCCCGCGCTCGAACGCATCCATGTTGTTCTCGGTCGCCTTGAGCTCCTTCTCCGATTGCAGCACATTCCGCTTGAGGCCCGGCGCTTTGTTCAGCTCCTTGGTCAGCTCAGCTTCCTTGACCAGGACGACGCCTGTGGATGAAGCACGAATTCCAAGTCCTTCGAGCGCTGAACGGGCGTCAGAAAGTTCGTCGGCGAGCACCAGGGGAGCCGCGACAAAGCCAACGATCAGCAAAAACACATAACGCATGAGAATGCCTCTACGGCGAATGTAGCTGTTTCATAAGCTGGCGTCTATTTCCGCTCAAGATCGAAAGTGGGCGAGGGGCGACCATTCATCCCGAGCGACCTACTTCGTCACCACATCCAGCGTGATTTCCTGGGGTCCCATCTTGGGCGTAATATCAATCTTGAACCCGCTGCCTTGTGGCGATTGATACTTCTTGGGAACAAAACTCTTCCCAGGATTCCCCGACATATTCGGCGGCGCATCCCAACTCTCGATCGAAATCAAATACTTGGCCGGCATCAATCCGTCGCCCGGCTCGAACGTCGTAGCTTTGAAGTAGCCCTCTTGGTCGTAGTCCCCTTTGGCCGGCCGGCTGGGAAACCCTTCGGCGGGCTCGATTGGCAGGAAATAGACTTTTCCAGCCGCGGGCGGACTCTGTCCGTCGAATGTCACGCGACCGGAAACGCGTATGGTCTTTGGCAAGTTGCTGCCGCAGCCGGCCAATAGCGCCGCGGCGATGACAATCGTGATAAAGCGCGGCTTCATCGGCACAGAATCTCAACCCCGCAGTGAAGTTCGGAAACCGCCAAAATCAATCCAGCGATCCTTGTTCGCCGCCGTCGCGAGTTCCCAGGTTGCAATACAGTCGAAAGTCAATCGTTCGCGAAACAAACCGCACGGTTCCGTCGGCCATCGCGAAATTCGCGCCGTTGGGATGAAAGCTCTTGTAGCCGCAGGTTCGCCACCAATTCTGGTTCGCGTCGGGCGTTCCAAACGCGGCCGATTCCATGATGTTGATTGGAATGATTTGGCTCGACAGCGGAAAGTTGTGCAGAAAGAGGTGCATCCGCGTGCAGTGCTTGGGAATTGTCTCTCCGGCAAAAAATGTGTTCGAGGTGCCGTCGGTGATCTCGGCCAGGCGAATGGACCGGGCGCTCCGCCCGAACAGCCCGACGAAATTATCCGGTGGAAATCCATTCCCGGCTGTCTCGCCAAAGCGATTCCCCTGACAGCACCAGTTATTCGGCGTCGGCGCCGGCCCAAACGGGCAAAACACGCAGCCCGCGTCGGTTTGCGGCCCCATGTGCGTCGGCCCCATCGAAGCCGGGTACCACAACGCGTGCGACGGCGAAAAACTCTCGCCCGCCAGCCCGTCCATCACAGGCTTGTTCGCGTCTCCGTCGCTGGGACAAATGAAAACGGAAAGTTTGTTCTTTTGCGCCGCAGCCTGGTTCACCGGTGTCGCCGTGGTCAAAAACCCGTTGTGGTCCATCGAGTCGTACAGCGGCTTCAGCTCAATGAACGGAAACAGCATGATCGCCCAGTTGTCCCCCCGTGGACTGCAACAGGGCACACCCGTCCCATGCGGCAGCGTCTTGAACGTCGCCTCATAGTTCGCCGCCCCCAGCACGATCTGCTTGAGATTATTCTGGCACCGCATCCGCCGCGCCGCCTCGCGGGCCATCTGCACAGCCGGCAGGAGCAGAGCCACCAGCACTCCGATGATGGCAATCACGACCAGCAATTCGACGAGCGTAAAACCATACCGCGGGCGAGAGAGAAATCGCATGGCTAGCGCTCCGAAGCAAAGGCAGCAGATCCCAGCGCGAGAGCGGGCTGCATTATAGATTCCCCACAGAGCGAGAAACAATAGAACGAGGTCGCCGCTCGTCCTCAATCCTTTCGTTTTCGCGGCCCCAGCTTCCTCAGCGCCGAGCCCTTGTGCAGCGCAATGTGGTCCGTCTTGTCGCTCTGAATTTCATATTGCGGCTCATCGCTACTGGCATGGTGAATGTAGCCTTTCCATTTTACGTCCTTTCTGTGAATCCGAATAATCGTCCCGCGCACCCGGCCAGCCTCCGAGTTCCAACTCACGTGATCGCCGATTTTGAATAACTTGCCCATGCGGCTTGGCTCCTGGCCCTAAACACGCGCCCCCGGCCCCAACGGGGTCGCACTCGAAAGCCCAGGGCAACGCCCTGGGTTCGCAGACACGCAAAATCGTTGCTCAAAGGCCCAACGGGCCGTGATCCGTTTCAATCCCAGACGTAGCGTTCGTCGAATTCAATGTGGTGCCGGACTAACATCGCGCGATATTCGTCTTGAAAGGTCATTTTGCGGTGGTGCTCTTCCTGATTGGCAACGTAATTCTTGACTTGATCGCGATTCGATTGGCTCACCGAGAAAACACCGTAGCCGTTTTGCCAGTGAAAGTCGCGAAGGTCGGGGCCTTCCCCTTTGATTCGGACCGACGAACTGGTTTTCAACTTTTCAACGAGCTTGGCGATGGTAATCGTCCGATGCAGGCAGCAGAGAATGTGGACGTGATCTTCGACGACGCCAACTTGGATTGGTGAGCACTGCAGATTTTCCAGCGTGCCGATCAAATAGGCGGTCATGACGTCGCGAAGTTCGCGACGGCGGAGGAAGGGATGGCGATTTTTCGTGCTAAAAACGAGGTGAATCAGGACGTTGGATAATGATTGGGGCATTTTGGTGTGTCGGCGGAGTTGCGGCCCGTTGGGCCTTTAGGAAATGTTTTGCGACCCGTTACCCAGGCCGTTGGCCTGGGCTTTCGAGTGGTGGACCTTCGGCCCATGATTGCCCGTTAACGTTTGGAAATTCCCAAATAGTCGTTGATGTAAAGCAGCCAAAATGCGACGCCGGAAAGCGCACCGGTCATCGCGAGCAGCGAATATCCCTCGAGGTCACCGGCGTAGGAGCCGTAGCAAAGCATGGCCACGACGGAGCCTACAACCGCGGAGATGATTAGGCCGGCTCGATAGTTTTCAACGAACACTTCCAATCTCCGACTGCCGAAATCCGAAGCTCCGACGACCGAGTCCGCTCACAAGTTCTCCAATCCCTTATCCGCATCCCCAAATTGCTTCACACTCACACCCATCCGCTCCAGGAGCGATAAATACAGGCTGCACGCCCGCCGCTTGTCATCCCCCCGCTCGCGATAATCGAGGACGCGGCCGGTTTGGAGTGTGCCGCCGCCGTGGCCGGCGAGGAGGATGGGCATTTCGTCGGCTTGGTGGCGATCGCCGTCGAAAAGGTTGGAGCAAAACATGAGGAGGGAGTTGTCGAGAAGCGAGGAGCCGCCTTCGTCGATGGCTTTGAGTCGCTGGATGAGGTAAGCGAATTGCTCGACGTGGTATTGGTTGGTCTTGAGGTACATCGCTTCGCGCTCGGGCTCGCGGCCGTTGTGCGTTAAATCCAAATGTAGCGCACCTTGAACGCCTTCGATGAACCCGAAATTCATCTGGGAGAGGTCGTTATTGAGCATGCAGGTGGCGATGCGCGTTTTGTCCATCTGAAACGCGAGGACGATCAGGTCAAGCATCAGCCGCATGTGCTCGGGCACGTTTTGGGGCAGCTCGTCGGCCGGTCGCGGCATGTTGGGTTGAGCGAGGGTCGGCCGCCAGCCTTCGAGGCGCTGGTCCTTTGTCGCCGCGTCAATCCGCCGCTCGATGCTGCGGATCGATTCGAGGTATTCGTCGAGCTTGGTTTGATCGGAGGAGCTGATTTGTTGCTTCAGCCGGCGGGCGTCTTCGGTGAGCTGGTCGAGCACGCTACGGTCCAGCCGTCGATCGCCGCCGCCCACGATGGCGTCGAAGGTTCGCGCGGGATAAATCTCCTTGGTCGCCGGCTTTGTCGGGCTGGTCCAGGAGATGCACGAGCCGTAGATCATCGAGAGGCCGTCTTCGAGGCGCAGCTCGGTGGGCTCGATGCCGAGGACGAGGCTGGGCACGGCCGTCTGCTTACCGACGCTATCGGCCAACACCTGATCCATCGATTTGCCGCAGCGAATTTCGTTTTGATCGGTGCTAACCCAGGCCCCGGAGAGCAAATTCGGAATGCGGCCCAAGTGAGCGCTCTTGTGAGTGACCGCCTGCTCGTTGAACAAGCCCTTGAGGAAGACCATGTCCTCGCGATACGGCTGCATCGGCGCGAGCCCTGGGCCAATTTCCATCTCTTTTCCCGCACCGTTCGCAAACCAATGAATCGGTTCGACGCCATTGGAAAAATAGAGGCAGGCGAAGCGGACGGGCGGCTCACTGGCAGCCTCGACGCCGGCCTTACTCGCCTCAGCGGCCGCCAGCGACTCCAACCACGGCAGCGTCAGCGCAAACGTCGCCCCGCGCAGAAAACCACGTCGCGAAAGGTTGCATGACGCTCGGGAGTATTCGATGGATCGCATTTACTCGCTCTCCGCCATAAGTCCAACTGATAAACAGGCAGATTTTTGAACAGAAGGTAACAGTGCTAACGAAGAAGGCAAAAACAATTCACTCCTTCGTTACCTTCGTTTCCTTCTGTTGATATCCCGCATTCCGCCGCTCGCGAAACTGCCGGCTGCTCACAATCTCCACAACCAAATCAGACATTGTCCCTTCGCCAGAACGGACTTTGGCCGCCATTTTCTCCATCAGCTCCGCGTCGGTCACCAATTCGCCGCGGCCGAGTGAGTATGCCAGCAGTTTAGAACACAGCGTCTGATAAAACTGCTCCTGATGCTGCCGCAAGTAAGCCCGCAGTCCTTCCGGGCCGGCAACCGACGGTCCGTCGCCGATCGAGATTGCGTCGTCGATCGGGTCGCCGTTCGTATAGGTTTCACGCCACCTGCCGAGCAGGTCGTAGTGCTCCAGTGCAAAGCCGAGCGGATCGATTCGCGAGTGGCAGTTGACGCAGGCGGCGTCGGAGCGATGCGCCTCCAGCCGTTGGCGCACCGTTTTGCCGTCAGCGGGCGAATCGTCAGCCGCGATCGAGCCGGCATTGGCCGGCGGCGGTGGGACGGGAGTGCCGAGCACGCGACGAAGAATCCAGTCGCCGCGTTTGACGGGGCTGGTGCGGAGCGGCGCGGAAGTCACGGTCAAAACGGCGCCGAGCCCCATCAATCCGCCGCGATGATCACTGACAACGTTCTTCATTTGCCTCGGCGCGCCCGAAACGTGGGGCGCCTTCAAGGAATAATGCTGGGCGAGATCGTCGTTCACAAACGCGTAGTCGGCGAACAAAATTTCGTTTACCGGGCGACTGGTCCGGACGATGTGCTCAAAAAAGGTGGTCGCTTCGTCATAGAGCGACGCGCGGAGACGGTCATTGAACTCCGGAAACTTTTCACCATCGACACCGCGGTAGCGATCGAACTGATAAAAGCTCAGCCATTGGCCGAAAAACTCGCCAGCAAAGCGGCGTCCTTTGGGATCGTGCAGCATGCGAAGCGCCTGGCGGGCTAAATGGTTTGCATCTTGCAGCTCGCCCACAGCAGCAGCTCGCCGCAGCTCCTTATCGGGAAGGGACGACCAGATCAGAAAGCTCAGCCGACCGGCCAATTCATCATTCGACAAAGCAACATCGTTAGCCGACTGGTTCGACCGCTCGGCGCGATAGAGGAACTCGGGAGCGACGAGAACCCGCGTGATTAGCGCGCGAATCGCCAGCGAATGATCGAGCTTCGCGCTGGTTCGCTGCTCGCGATAAAAGCTTGTCAACCGAGACGCTTCATCGTCGGTCAATGGACGCCGCCATGCGCGGTTCGCAAACGTAAGGACATCGGCAAGATGCCGCGGCTCGGCCGTATCGATGTCGTACTTCATTCCCACGAATGCTCGGTGCAGTTGGCGGATATACGCTCCCGGCTCCGGCTGCAGATGATCAATCCACGCCCCATCGACATTCGCAATCGTTCGGCCTTCCAAATCCAGCTTGTATTTCTCTGCCGTGAAGCGGAGCAGGATGTCGTGATACTCGAATGAGCCCAGCAGGTCGCTCCAGGCAGTATCGAGCCGCTTTCGCGCCGCACCGTCGAGCAGATACTCGACGAGGAAACGATCGTCGCGGTGATATTTGACGGCGGTGTGAAAGAAATTGCGCTCGGGCGTGTTGTAGGTGTTTTCAAACGGGAAGGGGATCGGATCGCGATCGGAAGGGGCTGCCTCGCGGTGAGAAACTTGTGGCAAGAGTCGTGCGAATTCGATCACGCCGGCTTTCCAGTCTTGGAATGGTTTGCCCGACGGATTGGCGAGCAAGGCGGAGTTAGTCTTGAGTTTTTCGGGATCGTCGCCTTCGATGATCGAACAGCGGACCACACAGTCTTCGCCGTGTGCCAAGTCCAATTCGACTTCGACGGTGACTTCCAGGCCCCGCGCACCTTCGGGCACATCGATGTCGAACGAGCGTGAATCGGCGCCGATTGTGACGAAATCGAACGGGCCGATGTCGCCGCCGCGCGGGTGTTGGCCGAAGGCAAACGGCTTAATCGTTTCCCTGGTGAGGAAGTCCGTTATTGGCTGCGGTTCATCGCGGCGGCGACTCAGGCGGCGAAACCGCAGTCGCGGGTTTTTCCAGATGACGACTGAATCGACATTGCGACTGGGATTGCCCGACAGGACCGCGAATTGGACGCGCGTATTCGTGGGCGGCTCCATCCAGGCGAAGCGAGCGACGAAGGAATGCTTTTGTTGTACCTGAATCGTGTTTTCGGAAAGGATCGGCGCCTCTTCGTCGTCGCCGACCGCCCTGGCCAAGCGAATTTGCCAATCGCTCATGAAGCCGTAAAGCTCGTCGCACTTGGCGCGGACCTCTTGTACGTAACCGTTATTACCTTGTGGCGTTGGCACCTGTTTCCACCGGGTGGCGATTTCGGCGGTTGGAAATGACAGCGACGGTGACGTGAGTACCGAATAAACATGTTCGACGAAGCGCGACGAAAGTCCCTCGTCAGCAGCGCATGACGACAGGGAAGCGTCCTTTAGACCGAGCGCCTCGCGATGCTGGTATTTCCACGCCGCAAAAAACGCCTTCGGATAGCGATCGAGGCCGAACGGCACACCGCCTTCGCCGGCAGCGGTGCGAAAGCCGTATTCGCGATAGATTTGGCGGATGCGGCTGATCGCAGACAGTTCCAAACCGGTCTTTCCCGGATCGATGAAGAATTGGAGCGGGCCGGACCCGATGACGGCATGATCGGCGACTTTTTTGGCGGCTTGAAGATACCGTTCGAGACCTGAATCGTCGAGAAACTGCACCGTGCCAACATTGGTGAAGCCTTCGCCGCCGGCGGCGTCGCTGACAAACTCCCGGTCGAGATCCAGATCGAGACCGACTAGATCCTGGATGGCATAGGAATATTCCGCGCTGGTCAGCCGGCGGAGGACGACGTCGCCTGGATCGCCGGAGTTTTGGTCGGCCGCTTTTTGGAGTTCGTCGCGAACAAGTTTTGCGAGATGTTGACGCTCTTCTGCCGGCGGCTGCTCAGCGTCTTTGGGCGGCATCCGTTCCGTTTCGAGCATCGCGGCCACTTTACGCCAGTTTTTGAAGCCGCTGTCAAAGGTGGGCTGGGCTGTCATCTGCTCTAGATTGATCTGTCCTTCGGCGGTTGCCGCGTTATGGCAGTCGAGGCAGTACTGCTTGATGACCGCCTGAGCAATGGCGGTAATTGGAGGCTCAGCAGACTCGACATTCTCGAAAAACAACACAAATACCAGGACTGGCAGCAAAGCTGCTCTCAACGCGTGCGGAATGAGCCACCGTGGGAAAATCCCGAGTCCAAATTGGGTTCCGGCCATTGGGAGGGAGGGTTGATTGCCGGCGGGTTGGCTTCTAGCTCAGTCAGTATGGCGCAACGCCGCAAAGAAGACCAGATTTATTCGCTTTTTCCGCCCCCTAGCCGCCAGCGAAGTCGAATGGCTATTCTGCGGCGGGAAGAAACACCGAAAGCGAGTGACTGATGACGGATGAGGCTGCATCGAACGCAAGTGGCGACACGCTGGCAGCTGCGCTCGCGCGGCACGGTTTTAAGTTGCCGGCGGAGCAAGTCGAGCGGCTGGACAAATATTGCCGACTACTATGGGACTGGAACTCGAAGATCAATCTGACGGGGCACACGGATTATGAGAAATTCGTTGGCCGTGACATCTTGGACTCCATGCAGCTCGCGGAGCATCTGCGCGAAGGAGACGAAATTCTTGACGTTGGCACCGGCGGCGGTGTGCCCGGAATGGTTCTCGCGATCGTGCGGCCGGATTTGAAAGTGTCGCTGTGCGATAGTATCGGTAAAAAGGCGCGGGCCGTGCTCAGCATGGTGAAAGACCTGGACCTGGAACTTCCGGTGTTGCCGTTTCGAGCCGAAGAAGTGCTGGAAGACGCCCGCTACGACGCCCTGGTGATTCGGGCCGTCGGACCGCTGTGGAAATTGCTGGCCGGTTTTAAACCGCATTGGCATTCGTTTCGTCGGATGCTGGTCGTCAAAGGGCCCAAGTGGAGCGAGGAGCTCAACGAAGCAAAACGACGCGGGCTGATGCACGATTTGCAGATTAAAACCGCCGCCGAATATGCCGTTCCCGGCGCCGACGGCAAAAGCGTCGTGCTGAAAATTTGGCCGAAGGGTGTGCCCGAACGGTGACGGTAAGACTTGAGGCGTGAGGCTCGAGCGGTGATTTTTGTGGACTCCTCAAGCCTCGGGTCTCAAGCCTCAAGCCTTTTCCAATTTGACACGAGCCCTTTTTCGACCTAGGTATTCTATTAGCCTTCTGTCATTCGACCGTTGGCTCCAATCGGTCCCGACTTTCGCCCTGCCGCACTTTTCGGCGGGATTGCGAGGGGCTAGGGTCCGCTCGATTTTGACCAGATCGCGGGTGGCGGCGAGCCCACGTGCTCGCTGCTTCCCGCATCCTTTTCCAATCGCCCAGCTCCATTCACCCAGCCGCGCGCTTCCTCGGCGCTGCGTCCAAGCATATTTTCGGTTTAAGCGGACGCCACGCGAGGCATGTAGTCATGAATTGCTTAGGTGATGTGGTCCTACCGCAAGCGGTGATCACGTTGTTGGCCGGCCGCGAACGCGATCGAATCGCGGAGCTCGTAGATTCAGCGGTGACCGCGATCGAGCCGACGCGGCGGACGACGGAGCGGCGGCGCGAGCCACGCTATCCGTATCCCTATCCGCTGCACATCACGCCCGTGGCCGCGGACGGCTGCTCGGATGCGAGCGAGACGTTCGTCGTGGTTGGCAAGCACTTGGCGCCGCACGGCGTTGATTTCTATTCGCGGAAGCCGGTGGCGCATCGGCGGGTCATCGTATCGCTCGATTGTGGCGTGGAGGGCTGGATTGGCTTGCTGGTCGAGCTGACCTGGTGCCGATTTGGTCGGCACGGGTGGTACGACAATGGCGGTCGATTTTTGAGCGTTGTGCCGTCGCCACTGACCGATTTCGATGATCGACCGCGGGCGGCCTAGCGTAGGATAGGCGTCTCGCCTGCCACCGTAGGCATCACGCTCCGCGTGATGCATTTCATCATAGCCATCACACATCGGGGAGCGGGTCTCCAGCGTGCCAAATTTCGAACGCAAGCCTGGGCAGTATCGTCTCGCGAAAATGCGGTGGCATTAATACACGCCAACATCAGGAAGCTGTGACTGCAAGAAAGTGCGAGACTCAATGGCGACGTCGCCGATGTAAAGATCCCTCAGATTTTTCATCTTCTTCAGCGAGAGCAGGCCGACATCGCTGACCGGAACACAAAGGTAGAGCGTCCGTAAATTTGTGAGGTTTTCGAGATGAGCCAAGCCTCGTTCGTTAATTTCGGTATTGTGGATTGTAAGCACTTCCAGTTTGGTCAATCGGCCAACATGCACCAGGCCGTCATTAGTAATACGCGACCCCTCCAGGCTTAATTCGGTCAAGCCATTCAAATCGCGGATGTGTTTGAGCCCCTCGTCATCAACAGCAGTTTGAACTAGACCAAGTTCCTTAAGATTGGTCAGTTCACGCAAATGTCTCAGACCAGCTCCCGTGATGCGAGTGCCAAGAAGCTCCAAGATTTCAAGTGATTTGAGTTGAGCAACATGGGCTAAGCCACGGTCGGTGATTTTTGTACCACGTACATCCAGTTTCTTTAGCTTTGGCATAAGGCCGAGATTTTTCATGCCCTTGTCCGTGATTGCAGATCCCCATAGCGTGAGAGAATAGAGTTTGGGCATTTTGGTGAGGTAAGGCCAAATAGCATCGTCAACCTCACAACTCGTCAAATTCAGGTCAGCAAGCTTCGGGAAATAAGCAAAATAACCCAGCTCGGAATCCCTGAAAGAGACATCGGCGATGAATATCTTTGTGACATTGCCTTTGTCATCAAAAGAAAGGCTGGCGCCCTTGCGGACGAGCGCCGCAATTGCCCGGTCTTCGGCGATGGCGTCTCGAACTGACATTGGAGCGCTACTCGGCGGTGAGTCGCTGGCTAAGTAATTGCACCGGACCAGCGCGAAAATTATGACGGTAATTGAGGCAAATTCTAGTGAATGTGTCTTCATCACAATTATTCATCACTCCCCTACCAATTTTCCCGGATCATCAATCACTTCCAGTTGCGGCGGCTCATTACCAGACTTGGCTTTTTCGCCTGCGAGGCGGATTTCTTCGCCCAGGTTATCTGGCACCGGCCGCACGAACTGCTTGGCGGGCGGATCGGGCAGGCGCTCAAGCTTCTCGCTTTCAAACGGCACGGGGTGATTAATGCTCATCGCTTCTTCCACGAGCGCCGGTGAAATCGGGCCCAGCGGGGAACTGGTCGAGATGGGCTCCAGCTGGCTTTCGTCCGGAATTTCGTTCCGCAGATTTTCGTTCCAGCGGAACATGGTTTCGACGTTGCCGCGGAGGACTTGAGTGCCGAGGGCGACGGCCTGCTCTTCGCTCCAGCCGCGATCGATGACGAATCGTTCGGCTAGGACCTTTGCTAAAATCCGTTTGAACATGGCAAATTTTGGCAGAGCAAACTCCAGCTTGTACATATCGCTGTAGTAGCCGACCTGTTTCGTTCGCGGCACGGCCTCCAGCCGCGCGGCCAGATCGTGCTCGATGAACGCGGGCGTATTGCTGTACCACCAATGCCCATTCGTCGTCACGTTCGGGAAAATCCAGGCGTAGCTGGTTAGCTCCTGGTTCGTGACGCTCGCCAACACTGAAATCGGGAATGTCACCCGCGGAAATGCGTTGAACAGCTCTTTGTACTGAATCAGCGACACCCGGCTGTCATACAAATCGCGTCCCTGATGCACGCCGGCTTCATAAACGCCGCGATTCACTCCGATCATGAGGTCGAACGGCAGCTTGAATGCGTCGCACATCTCGGCCAGCGTCCAAAACACGAAATTACCAATCGCGCGGCGATGCGATTCGGCCGCGGCGGGCCCTTCGGCGAGGATTGCGGCCAGTGCGGTATTCGCGCGGGCCTGGGAAACTCGCATCGGCGCGAAATCGGGCGGCAGCGAAATCGCACACGCCCGCGCGCCTCGCGATTTGAAGTGATTGAAGAGCGCCGCGATGGCGCGGCGCAGAAAACGCGCATCCGTCGGCGCGATGCCAGTCGCCTTTTCCAGTCGCTGCCGCACTTCCGGCTTCGCCAGATGAAAAACCAGATCGTCCGTCCGCAGGCAAGGGATATAAACGTTGCTATCAAAGCCTTCCAGCGCGTCGTCGAAGTCGTTGGTCAGAAACACCGCCTCGATCCGGCTCTTTTTCAGCACTTGATTCGGCCAATCCCGATTCGCCATCAGTCGCTCGGCCTCGTCATAAACTCCTTCCCAATTGCTCGTCGTAATCTGGCTATCTTTCAGCCCAAAAAACGCCTGACACATCTCCACGAGCCAACTGTATTGAATCGTGTTCTGCACCGGCCCCAAATTCTCGATCAGCCGCCGCACTTTCTCCTTTGGATCCAGCCCCGGCTCTTCGATCTGATTCTTCGGCATCCCCGCCGAATGCGCCAGCTCGGTGTAGTAGTGATATCCCAGAATATCCGCCAGCGTGTGCGACCCCGGATCGAGCGGGTTGATGTGGGTGTGCGGATCAACCAGCACCAAAGAATCGAGCTCACCAAAAATTCGTTTGCGAAGATCGAGAGACATAACTCGTGGGGCAGGCATCTTGCCTGCCATTACAAGGAGATTTTCAAAATCGACAGCCGGCCCCTAGCTTACCGTGGAGCTTGGGCTGTGCCCACCGTCTGCGCATTCTCTACCGCGCCCCCCTTCGCTTCCTCCTCAACCGGCTCCGGCGGCGCGACATCATCCAACGCCGGCGGCTCTTCAACCCGCTCTTCCCGGTTCAGCATGCCCAAGTCCATGTCATAAGTGATC
>DASXLL010000395.1:0-5647 GCA_036496265.1 Pirellulaceae bacterium
CGACATCTTGAGCAAGCCCGCGGGCGAACGGTTGCCGGCCGAGCGGCAAGTGCTGGCTCAGTTCGCCCGGCGGGCGCTGCGGAAAAAGTTCGCTGAGGCAGATGTCGGGATTTCAGGCGCGAACTTCGCAATCGCCGAGACGGGATCGATCGTGCTGGTGACGAACGAAGGCAATGGACGGCTGACGGCCGCGCTGCCGAAATGTCATATCGCGGTTTTGGGAATTGAAAAAGTGATTCCGCGGCTGGCGGACCTGCCGTACTTCCTCAAAGTGTTGGCGCGTGCGGCGACGGGCCAAAAACTGTCGATCTACACACAAATCATCACTGGGCCGCGGCGCGAAGGCGAGTTGGATGGAGCTGAGGAGTTTCATCTGGTCATTCTGGATAATGGCCGGACGCGAATTCTGGGTAGTCCATTACGGGAAAGTTTGTTCTGTATTCGATGCGGCGCGTGCCTCAATGCGTGTCCGATCTATCGCAGCGTCGGCGGGCACGCTTATGGCGGCGTTTATTCAGGACCAATCGGCGCGGTGCTGACGCCTCTGTACGACGGCTTGTCGGCCAATCATCATTTGCCGAACGCTTCCA
This sequence comes from Pirellulaceae bacterium, assembly GCA_036496265.1. GTDB lineage: Bacteria > Planctomycetota > Planctomycetia > Pirellulales > Pirellulaceae > CAYLLN01. Next base: position 591 of record DASXLL010000395.1, read on the forward strand.
GCCTTTGCGGTGCTTGCCAGGCTGCTTGTCCGGTCAAAATTCAGATCCCCGAGATGCTCATTCAACTTCGCGAGCAGCTGCATGACGCAGGAGAACAAAAAGGCCGGATGGAAGCGTTTGGTTATTGGTTATGGGCAACAACGGCTAAGCGGCCCTGGCTGTATCGTCTATTCACTTGGCTCGCCAGTCGGACGATTGGCCGCGCTAAGCGCGCGGAACCTTGGCTCACTCAGCTTCCCGGCCAGCTCAGCGGCTGGACGCAAAAACGCGATTTTCCTGCGCCGGCGGCGGAGCGGTTCCGGGATTGGTGGAAGGACGAAGGCCGCCAATGAGCAATCGGGAAGCATTTCTGACTCGTGTTCGCCGGGCGGCTGAGCAGGGGCGGCAGTATCGGGTGCATCTGCAGGCGGTGCCGGCGGACGTTGGCTATGTGGGCGCGGGTGATGATTTGGTGCAGCGGTTTTGTGAGGAGGCGACGGCGGTTGGCGGGCAGACGTTTGTGGTGAGTGATGTTGAAGGGGCAAGAGTAAAGTTGCGGGAGTTGTTGGACAATTCAAAAGCCCAGTCGGCCGTTTGCTGGCGGCATGAAGTGCTGGAGCGAGTTGGACTTGGGAGCCTGGTCGCCGAGGCGAGTATCGAAGCGTTGGATTATAACCGGCTACAGGTTTTGCCGGCGGAGGAGGGGCGAGCAAGGCTGCTGGCGTGCGACGTTGGTATCACAAGCTGCGAGGCGGCGATTGCGGAGACGGGGACGTTGATGATGTGTTCGGGGCCGGGGCAGGAGCGGCTGGCGTCGCTGATTGCGCCGGTGCATATCGCCATCATCGAGCGGCGGCAGATCGTGGCGGATTTGATCGACGCATTCGCAATGCTAATGACGAATGACGAAGCGAGGCAAATGACCAATGACCAAGCCACAATGACCAAACAAATCTCAAATCTCAAATCTCAAATTGGAAGTCTGCCGAGCAATGTGACGTTTATTACGGGGCCAAGTAAGACGGGGGATATTGAGCTGCAACTTACGACGGGAGTGCACGGGCCGGGGGTGTGGCAGGTGATCGTGATTGATGAAGCGGCGGATTAGCGGCTGCGGCCGTAGGAGCGGATTTTTTCGAGGTCGGCGGCGAGTTGGGCGGCGATTTCGGGTCGCTGGTCGATGAGGTTTTTGGTTTCGGCCAGGTCGGCGCTCAAATCGTAAAGCGCGGCGACGCCGGGGGCTTTGCTGACATCTGTCTTGCCGCCTTTTTTGCCGGCGATAGGAGCCGCGACGTATTTCCAATCGCCTTTGCGAAGGGCGAGACCATTGGCATGCTCGACGAGCAGGTCGCGCCCGTGCTTGGATTCGCCGAGGAGGGCGGGCAAAGTATAGAGGCTGTCGGGCGCGGCGTCGGCTGAAAGCTTTTGGCCGGTCAGCTCGGCGAATGAGGCGACAAAGTCAAGCTGCGACACGAGCGCGTCGGAAACTCCCGGCTTGATCCGCGCGGGCCAGCGGGCGACGAGCGGCACGCGGGTGCCGCCTTCGTAGATGCTGTATTTGCCGCCGCGAAACGGGCCGGCGGGCTTGTGGCTGCCGAGCTTTTCGATTGCCGCGTCGGCATAGCCATCGTCGAGCACCGGGCCGTTGTCGCTGGAGAACATGATCAGCGTGTTGTCGGCGATTTTCAGGCGGTCGAGCGTGGCAAGAATCTGGCCGACGCACCAATCGAGCTCTTGAATGACGTCGCCGCGGGGGCCGAGCGACGTGCTGCCGGCGAAACGAGCGTGCGGAACCCGAGGAACGTGAATATCGTGCGTCGCGAAGTAGAGGAAGAATGGTGACTTCTCGTTCTTCTCGATGAATTTCACGGCTTTCTCAGTAATGCGATCGGCCATGTCTTCATCCACCCAGCGAGCAGACTTGCCGCCGCTCATATAGCCGATGCGGCTGATGCCGTTGACAATCGTCATGTCGTGGCCGTGGGTGAGCTTCATTTTTAAAAGCTCGGGATGCTCGCGGCCGGTTGGGTCGTTGCCGATGGGGCTGCTATAGTCCACACGGATGGGGTCAGCCGGGTCGAGGCCGACGACGCGATGATTTTCGACATAGACACAGGGCACGCGGTCGCCGGTGGCGGGAATCAGGTAGCAATAGTCGAAGCCGATCTCGAGTGGACCAGGTTTAATGTCCGTATTCCAATCGAGATCGCCAGCGCCGAGCCCCAGATGCCACTTGCCGACGACGCCGCAGTTGTAGCCGGCGGCCTTGAGGGTGCTGGGGAGCGTTGCAGTGCCCGGCGGAATAATTAGCTTTGCGTCGCCGGGCAAAATCGCTGTTCCTGGTTTTCGCCAGGCATATTGGCCGGTAAGCAGTGAGTAGCGCGAGGGCGTGCAGGTTGCCGAGCCGCAATGGGCGTCGGTGAAACGGAGGCCGGCTTTGGCGATGGAGTCCAAGTTCGGCGTTTTCACGGCCGTCGCGCCGTAGCAGCCGAGATCGCCATAGCCGATGTCGTCGGCAAGGATTATTACGATATTCGGGCGACTGGGATTCTGGCCATATGACGTGGAAAAATTCATTATATTGACGCCGACAACGAAAAGTGCATAAAAGCACTGTGTAGCTATTGTGTGTAGCAACCGGAGGCAGATTAGGGTCGACGCACTGGAGGTAGTTGGAATGACCGTCATGGCAGGAGATTTGGTGGCCTCGCGGCCAATTAAAAGCATGAAGGATGATTTAGATCCGGGGATTTTCACTGAGAACGCCGGGCAAGTCAAACTTATGCATCCTGGGAAGACCAAATCAGGGAAACCTCGGCGCCGGAGAAGCCGTCGGCAATCGCACGGGTCAGCGTGGCACTGGAAGCAGACCGATACCTGGTACTACACCTTGCCGGGCACGAAACGGCGTGTGGCTTTGTTTGACGAAGATGGAAGCCGAATTCGGGGGGGCGACAATAAGAAGGCCGCACAGCTCGCGCTCGCGCGGGTCAAACTGGGTCAAGGTTGGGAACCGCAGGCGTCGCCGACTTCGCCCGAAGAATGGATTGTCGCGAAGGTGTGCTCCGAATACTTGCAGTATTGCGAGCGTGGAGTTGCGAATGGGACAGTCAGCAAAGGCTACCGAGACGGCTGCCATTGGATGCTGAACAACCTCTGCAAATTCTGCGGAGCATTGCCCGTGACACAGCTAAAAAAGGGGCATATCAGGACATGGGTGGACAGCCATGACAACTGGAAATCGACTGCGACGCAGCGCGGTGCAATAACGATTGTCCTGGCTGCCTTTAACTACGCCCAAGAGAACCACGACATTTCTCATCCTCTCAAGGGACTGAAAAAGCCAGCTGCGCGACCCCGGTTGCACTCGTTCTCGGAAAAGGACGAAAAGCAATTGCTCATGGCTGCCGATCCGGCACTGCATGACTTCCTATTTGCGGCCATTCATACGGGCCTACGGCCGTTTTGCGAGCTGGCGCGGATTACGGCTGACGATGTCGAAGAGACACCGCGGGGAATGATGTGGCGAGTCTATTCTTCGAAGACGAAGAAGACCCGCAAAATCCCAGTTAGACCCGAAGTAGCAAAGCTGACTCGAAAATTGATCCGAACTGCCCCGCGCGGCTCGGGATTGCCGTTGCTTCGGACTAAAACAGGAAAGGCCTGGAGTAAGGTCAACGGTGTTCTGCGTTTTATTGATCTCAGGAAAACGCTCGGTTGGGATAAGGATCCGGTCCGCAGCAAATTCTCGTCTTACACGTGCCGTCATACGTTTGCTCACAGAATGCTATCCGGCTATTGGAATGGCGGTGCAGGGTGTTCAATCGAAACATTGGCTGAACTGATTGGCGATACGCCAAAGGTCGCGTTCGATCACTACGGAAGAGAGTGGGGCCAACATTATCAGGAACCACTTTGGTCAGCAGTAGGTTTATCGCCGCAACAACGAAGAAAAAAATCACTTCGAAAGCGCACTTGAACGCATACTCAAGCTTCAATGTTCGATGCGCAAGCGGCATTTGCAACGCGGACTACGTTCCACGCCGCCGGACTCGAATTTTTGCGCCACTGACGTTAAGCCGCATTTGCAATAACGAAGCACTTACACCGTAAAGACTTTCTGCAGAACCAGCCGGCATTCTGGTTTCAACGATGTGCAGTGCAGCTTGGTCGGGCACAAGTAGAGTAGGACCAAGCCATTTTGCTTCGTCCTCTGCTATCTGATCGATTGCGAATGGCGGCGTAGGCGGATGGCAGAGAATTGCATGGGCGAGTTCATGAGCAAGATTGGCTGCTTGCCGCGACTTGGTATGCGCATCGTTGTGAAAAACCATTCGCCTCCGCCCATATCGGCCAACAAAAATCGTCACTGCTGAAAACAAACCTCTTCCCTTTCCGGCCAGATATCTTACCGCTAAAGGCTCGACCGCCTTTAAATCAGAAAGGGGTATAACCGGGACATCCAAGTACGCCGCCAGTCGCCAGGGACAAAGCGGGGCATGGTCGTCCAACTGCATTTCGCGTCGCAGTGCAACCGCATGCGAGTTGGCTTCCGTCTTGAATCCACGGCGCAGCCCGGCCATTTAGTCCCCAAGATGACTAAAGTGCTGATACATCGCTTTTAATGTGGCCTCGATGGCTTTTTTCCCCTCGGGCGGCAGTTTTTTGTCGCGGCGGAATTGTGCCGCAATATTCGCCAATGGCGACGGTGCACTTTGTTCTGAATCATCGCTGTCGACGATGAAATCATCGGCCGACAGATCGGACCATTTCAGAAGTGCCGCCAGACTGTCCACATCCGGGCGGCGCCCTTGCGCCATGCGAGTTAGTGTGGAAGCACCAACATCGGATTCCTTGGAAACTTGCTTCCAGGTCATCTCTCTTGATGTTCGAACGTCGTCCAGTGCTGCAAAAAAGCCTTCCGCATCGAAAATTCCCTTAGCAGCCCGTTGAAAAACTCCGTTGGCTAGCTACCATAGGCCGATCCGTTTCTGGCGGCAATTGGAGGCCGAGTCGATGGCAATGGGCAAGCGGGAATCCGAGCAGCAGCAAGACCTATTTATCACGCACGATAAATT
>DASXLL010000396.1:0-14490 GCA_036496265.1 Pirellulaceae bacterium
TCGTGCCCAGCTCCGCACGGTTCTAGCATGCCATGAAACGCGAAAAAAATAACTGGCTACCAGAGTCCGTAATGGATCAGAAAAGTTCTACAAAAGTTCTACATTTTTTTCGCCGACTACACGACAGTACGCTATTTACCACTACAAAACCGCAGTGTTTTTGACGGTCCGATGCATCAATGTAGTGGAAAATAGCCTTGGGTCAGACTTAAAATCCTGTGTCCCGTTAAGGGACGTGCGGGTTCGAGCCCCGCCCCGGCTACTTTAACGCTTCGCTGCTCACACCCTGAAAACTTATGTTCGCATTGCCCTGCAAAAATTGCTCTGCATGCCCGTTCAAGTGAATGTTTTCGAATCCTACCAATAGTCCATGCCAAAGCCGATCTCGAAGATCTCTAATGAGATTGGGTTCCTCCATAAGGCCGTTGCGTGCAAGTTCGCATGCGGAACCGAAGCCCGCGCTAAAGTCCGTCGTAATGAAAAAACTTCGAACTTTAGCGCCTCAGCCGACGATGCAACAGCGGACACACGATCGTTCAGGCCAGGATTTCCTTAACGACACGCGCCTTCTCAACACCCGTCAGCCGCACATCGAGGCCGCGGAAGGGATAGGTGAAGCGTTCGTGATCGATGCCCAGGCAATGAAGCACGGTGGCGTGCAGATCGTGCAGATGGACAGGGTTTTCGGCGATGTTGTAGCAGAAATCGTCGGTGCGGCCGTATTCGATGCCGCTTTTGACGCCGCCGCCGGCTAGCCAGACGGTGAAGCTGCGGCCGTGGTGGTCGCGGCCCGCGTTGGGATCGCCGAGTTGCCCCTGGCTGAAAACGGTGCGGCCAAACTCCGTGTTGAACAGCACGAGCGTGTCCTTCAAAAGGCCGCGCTGTTTGAGATCGTTCACGAGGGCCTCCGTCGGCTGATCGACATCGCGGCATTGGTTCGGCAACTGTCGGGCGATCGCAATATGCTGGTCCCAGCCGCGATGAAAGAGTTGCACGAAACGAACATCGCGTTCCAAAAGTCGGCGGGCGATGAGGCAATTGGCAGCATAACTGCCGGGACGATGAACATCGGGGCCATAGGCTTCCAGCGTCGCCGCCGACTCGCGGCTGAGATCGGTCAACTCCGGCACCGATGTTTGCATGCGAAAGGCCATTTCGTAGGCTTCGACGCGGGCCAGCGTTTCCGGATCGCCCAGTTCCGCCGCCCGTTGGCGGTTGAGCTCCGCCAGATCGTCCAAGAAAGCCCGCCGCTGCTCTCGATCAGTGCCCGGCGGATTGGCCAAATACAAAACCGGATTGGCGCCCGGCCGCAAGCCGACGCCCTGATGCGACGACGGCAAAAATCCGTTTCCCCACAGCCGCGAGAAGATTGGCTGGCCGGGGTTTTTGCCCGAGCCTTGCGAGACCATCGCGATGAAGGCCGGCAGGTTTTCGTTCTCGTGGCCCAGGCCATAGCTGACCCACGCGCCCATGCTGGCGTAGCCGGGCTGCTGGTTGCCCGTGTTCATGTACGTGATGGCCGGGTCGTGGTTGATTGCCTCAGTGTGCAACGACTTGACGATGCACATGTCGTCCGCGATTTTTTGCGTGTGCGGCAACAGATCGCTGATCCACGTGCCGTGCTGCCCGCACGCGCGGCCCTCCTTGAGCGGAGCGACAACTGGATACTTGGCCTGCCGCGAGGTCATGCCGGTCAGCCGCTGATTGCCTTTCACCGACGGCGGAATCTCTTCGCCATGATGCTCGGTAAGCGTCGGCTTGGCGTCGAACAGATCGACGTGCGACATGCCGCCTGACTGGAAAAGGCAGATCACTCGCTTGGCTGTGGGAGCAAAATGCGGCAGAGTGGTGAGTCGCTTGGGGTCAACTTTTGTCGCCGAATCGGCCGCACGGCCCGACCGCGCAGACAACAATGACCCTAAAGCCATCCAGCCCAGCCCGTGCGAGACATTGGCCAGAAAAGCCCGCCGCGCGAGCATCGTTTTGAGTTCTTCAATTGGATTCATAGGTATTCGGACTCTAATTCCGCGTCACCGTCTCGCTCAAATTCAGCAGCAGCGCGGCGACCTGGGCCCACGCCGCATGCTCGGCGACCGACAGCCGCTGATCTCGAGGAGATTCGCCGGCAGACAAATAATCACGAGCCAGTTTGTCGTTGTCGGTGTAGCGTTTTCGCTCGCGGCTGAGTGCCGATGTCAACACACGCAACTCGTTCTCCGAAGGCGCTCGCGAAGTCGCTTCCTCAAAAGCCCATCCCAATCGGTCGCCATCACTGCCCTCTCGGTGCAGTGCTCTCTCCGCAAACGCCCGCGCTGCTTCGACGAACTGCGCATCGTTCAGCAGCACCAGCGCCTGCAGCGGCGTCGTCGTCGCGGGCCGAGCCACCACGCACGTTTCGCGATTTGGTGCGTCGAAGACGGTCATGTTGGGCGGCGGCGCAGTGCGCTTCCAAAATGTATAGAGCGAGCGGCGGTAGAGCTTTTCGCCATGATCCTGGACGAACGTCTGGGCTGTTGCGGGCGTGCTGCCGTAGTGACTGATCTCGCGCCACAAATCGCCGGGTGTGTACGGATTCACGCTTGGTCCGCCAATCCGCGGCACGAAAAGACCGCTAGTTTTCAAGGCCGAATCGCGAATCAATTCGGCCGGCAGACGAAACCGCGGTCCGCGGGCCAGCAGCCGATTAGCCGGATCGCTTGCGAGCAGCTCCGTCGTCGCGGCCGACGACTGTTGATATGTCGCAGACATCACGATCTTGCGCACGAGTGCCTTCACGTCCCAGCCGCTGTCTAAAAAATCGACCGCGAGCCAATCGAGCAGCTCGGGATGGGTCGGATACTCTCCCTGCGTCCCGAAATCGGCCGTCGTTTTGACCAAACCAACACCGAACAGCATCTGCCAGATTCGATTCACCGCGACGCGAGCCGTGAGCGGATTTTCGCGCATCACGATCCAGCGCGCAAGCGCCAAGCGGTTCGTCGCTTCCCCTTCACTAAGCCCCGGCAGAAAACCGGGCAGTCCCGGCTCAACCTTATCCGTCGGCTGCGAATAATCGCCGCGATGCAAAATGAAGGTGTCCCGCGGCTTGGCGGCCACATCCATCACCATCGTCGGAAACTCATGCGTCAGCACCGCCAGCCGCTCTTCAAGATTGGCGATGTTCGTGCGTAGCCGCTTCGTCGGCTCTGCATGTTTCGAGTAATACTCGCTTAGCCGTTCATTTTCCTCTGCCGCTCGTTCGCTGTTTTTCTTTTCAACGATGGCGATGATTGCTTCCGGCAGCGGGCTGCCATCGTCGTTGCCGGTTACAGCGAACATCTCGAACCGCGCCGCAACCTGCGAATGACCGTTCCCAAAATTGACCTGCACCGTGGCATAAGGCGTTTTAGTGGCGTCGATGGGCTGATCGAAAGTAGCCGTCAGATGCACGTTGCCGTCTTGATCCGCAGCTGGCGACCAGCCGTTGTCATTTCGCGGATCGAGGCACTTTTCCGGCGGATAAGCGTCTTGCCACGAGTTCGCCGTTACGCGGCGGACCGGCAACAGCTCATTGAGATTTACCTGATCTCCCGGCACTTCGTCGGCGCTGGCCGAAAATGCCGTCAGCACAAAATTACCTTTGAATTCCGGCTTCTTATCGGCCGTTTTCGCCTGCCGTCGCGCGCTTCCCTCGGTCGGGCCAAAGCCCCAGCCGCCACCGGGCGCGGCATCGTCCGGATGAAAGACGACGCGAATGCCGGTGATCGGCGCGCTCGTCGTCGGCAGCTTCAAGGAAACGTCATACGCCACCAAATCACTCGCCTGCGTGATATGCACATAGCGGCCATTTTCGACTTCCCAACCGGCGCCGCGATTCGGCGTGCTGACCTTGAGAACTTCTAGCGGTTGCAATTCGAGACCTTTGCCGCGCTCCGCCCGCTCGTGATTCTGCTCCTTAACCCATGCGGCAACCGCTTTCGGATCAGGTCGAGCCAGCTGGTCCTTCAGCCGGGCCAACTCCGCTTCGACTCGCGGTTGTTCGTCGGTCATCAGCACCGTGCGGGCCTGCAACTCCGGACGCGGATTTTTGCCGCCGTTTCCGTCGAGGCCGACGTCGCTAACCGTATTGAAGTACGCAAAAAGCTGATAATAGTCGCGCTGAGTAATCGGATCGTACTTGTGATCGTGACACTGGGCACAGCCGAGCGTCAGGCCCAGCACCGCCTCGCCGAGCGTCTTCACGCGATCGACGTTGTAGTTCGTCAGATTCTCTTCGGGGATCGTTCCGCCTTCGTGCGTCACCATGTTGTTCCGCTGAAAGCCGGTCGCGATCAGCATCGCTGACGTCGGATTCGGCAGCATGTCGCCCGCGATCTGCTGCAGCAAAAACTGGTCGTATGGCAGATTGCTGTTAAAGGCCTGAATCACCCAATCGCGCCACAGCCACATATTCCGGCCGCCGTCGATCGAGAATCCGTTCGTATCGGCATAGCGGGCTGCGTCGAGCCAATCGAGCGCCATTCGCTCGCCAAAATGAGGGCTTTTGAGCAGCCGATCGACCAGCCGCTCGACGGCTTTCGGTTGCGTGTCGTTTACAAACGCCTCGACTTCGTCCACGGAAGGCGGTAAGCCCGTCAGATCGAGTGACAACCGCCGAATCAGCATCCGGCGATCGGCCGCGGGCGCGTGCGTCAGTTTTTCTGCATCGAGCCGAGCCAAAACAAATCGATCGATTTCATTCCGCACCCAGGCCGTATCCGAAACGGCGGGCAGCGCCCCTTTTTGCGGCGGAACAAATGACCAATGCTGCGCGTAGGCAGCCCCTTCTTGAACCCACCGTTTCAGAACTTCCTTTTGTTCGGCTGTCAACATTTTGTTGGCATCAACCGGCGGCATCCGCTCGCTTTCATCCGCCGACATAATCCGCGCGACCAACGAACTGTTTGCCGAATCGCCCGGCACAATGGCCGCCAGGCCCGATTCCAGTTTCTTGACGGCCTCATCACGAATATCCAGCCGCAAGCCCGCCTGTCGCTGTTTCTCATCCGGCCCGTGACAGCGAAAACAGTTGTCGGCCAGAAGGGGCCGAATATCCCGGCCAAAATCGAGCTTGCCGTCGGCAGCCGTCAATGCTGAGCCACCAGCAAGGGCGAAGAGTGTTGCCCACCAGGTGGCGGCTTGCACGAATTTCATAAAGAAAAAGTTGCGAGGCATGGATGGGCCAGGACGTGGCGGAAGGATGGTTGGCGGGCAAGATCCTCATTTTCGACCGCAGGCGGGAACGTTGCAAGTGTTATGTGGATCGGGCCCGTGGACTATCGGGAAGCTATCGTCCGCTTGTCCTTCAAATGTTGCTTGGAATATCATGGCTTCTCTGGTCGCTCGAGAATTGACAATTTCGGCGGCCGGCTCAAACAGTTTCGCGGTATGTTGCCGCGAAGGAACAAGCACTTTTGGATAGAAGGAACGTCAAATGAGGAAGTTGCTCGCTTTGCTCTGCATGTTTGCCCTCGCTGCCATCGCGCGGGCGGAAGACAAGTATCCTGATATCTCGCACGACGAGCTCAAATCGGCCCTGGCGGCCAAGCACGTCACGCTGCTGGATGTCAACGGTACCGAAACGTACAAGACGGGGCACATCCCCGGCGCAATCGATTTCACCAAGGACAAAGAAGCCATTGCCGCGAAGTTGCCCAAAGACAAGAGTGCGTTGATTGTCGCTTACTGCGCCAACGAAGCCTGCTCGGCTTATCAGCAAGGCGCGAAGGCCGCGAAGGACCTGGGCTACACGAATGTGAAGCACTACGCCAAAGGCATCATGGGCTGGAAGAACGCCGGCGAGCCGACCGAGAAGTAAATGCTCGGATCGATTTGGCTTGCGATCAAACCAACCACCGATGGACGAGCCACCGATAGACAAGGCAGCACACCGCCCCGAGCCCTTCCGCGACTTCCGCCCGTGCGAAGTGTTTGGACGGCTCATTCGCGGTGCGAAGTCCTGTTCATCGGTGGTTTTGCTTTTCACCGCGACTTGCCTTTCTGTTTTCACCGCGCGAGCGGAAGAGACTCGCCTGGGCATCTACAACACGCTGCACGAGTACAACACCCGCGCAGTGGACGACCGGTTTTCGCGGTTTCTGTCAGCTTTGGACGCGGGGAAAAAGCCGGAGATCGACACGAGCGGCGATTTGGCCTTCCTGCGGAGCTTGCTGGAAGAGCTGAAGGTGCCGGTCAGTTCGCAGATGCTCGTGTTCACGGCGACCAGCCTACAAAAAGGGTTGATCTCGGCTCGTAACCCACGAGCGTTGTATTTCAACGACGATACGTACGTCGGTTTTGTGCCGCGCGGCCGGGTCGAGGTGATTTCGCTTGATCCTGAGCTGGGCGGCATTTTTTACATCTTCGATAGGCTGCAGCCTGGCCGCCGGCCGCAGGTACACCGCGCTTTCGACTGCATGAACTGCCACGCGCCGAGGCACATGGAGAACATTCCTGGTCTGGTGATTGAGTCGGTAATTCCGGGTCTCACCGGCGGCGGGGAACGTGCTTTTCGCCGCGAGCAGTCGGGTCACGGCGTACCGATTGCTGATCGTTTCGGCGGCTGGCATCTCACGGGCACCGGCGAGGCGATGCCGCCTAACTGGTCCAATCAATTGTTGATCCGCAAAAATGGCGAGGCGCACGAACTGCCGAATCCGCCGGGTGAGCGCTGCGATTTGTCGCGTTATTTGGTTCCGATCAGCGATCTGCTGGCTCAATTACTTCATGAGCACCAGGTTGGATTTGTAAATCGGGCGCTGCAGGCTGGGTATCGGTATCGGGACATGGCAGCGAACGGATCGCCAAGCGAAGGCGACCTGGCCGAGCTTTCGGCGGTTCTTGTTCGCTATTTGCTGTTCGCTGATGAATCGCCGTTAGTTCCGGGAATGATCGGTGATTCACCCTTTGCCGCGGATTTCGTGGCAGCCGGGAAGCGTGATTCGGCCGGAAGGTCGCTGCGCGCATTGGATGGGCAAACACGGCTGCTCAAGTATCGGTGCAGTTACATGATTTATTCGCCCGCGTTCAGTGGGCTGCCGACGCCGCTGAGGCAGCGGGTGCTGCGCGATCTCAATGCGGAACTCGGTGATGGGCAGGCCAATTCACATCTGCCTGTTGCGGAGCGAACCGTTATTCGGCAAGTCCTTGCTGAAACGATGCCGGATTTTGCTGAAGCAGGGCGTGGCTAGTGCTCAGGGCGTGATAAGCGCTCAGGGTGAAGCGAGGTGCTGGCGTAAGAATTCGCTCGCCGTTTTGTAGGCGGCGCGGATGACTTCTGGGTCCGCTCCGGCCAGGCCATGTTCGGCGCCGGCGATGGTGAGGAGTTGATGTTCCACCTTGTTTTTCTTTAGCGCGGCGGCCATCAACTCTGACTGTTCATAAGGCACGTCGGTGTTTTTGTCCCCATGAATTAAAAGCGTCGGTGGATAGTCGGGCGTGACGTTCTTGATGGGCATGAAGGGGCCGAACTTGTCGGCTTCGGTTCGCGGATCCCAGCCGGAGACTGCTTTGGGCCACAGGCCCTGCTGACGGCAGAACTGATAGAACGCGCCGCCGTTGCCTTTTCGCTCGCGGGAGTCGGAGATGGGGATGCCCGCGACTTGTTGAAAGGCTTCGTCACGCGACATTTTGCTGGTGTTGTGACGGGCGTGAGAACTGGGCTGGCTGTACCAGGGGCCAACGAGGTCGCCATATCCCCAGAGAGATACGAGCGCGGCGGGACGGGGTTTGACGCGAAAACCAGCCGTCAGGGTCAGATAGCCGCCGGCGGAGCCGCCGACGACGGCGATCTTTTTTGGGTCCGCCTGAAAAAGCTGCGGGCCGTCTTTGCGAATCCAGGCGAAGGCGTCTTCGATGTCTTGGATGATCTCGGGGAGCTGTGTTTCGGGAGCGAGGCGGTAATCGAGCGAGACGAGGACGTGGCCGTTTTCGCGGCAGGCGGTGGTGAGCCAGGCGGGGACGCTTTCGCGGTGGCCGTTGATGAGGGCGCCGCCGTGAATCCAGACGACGACGGGCTGCGAGGGGCGATCGTGGAAGCAATAACTATCGGCTCGGATTTGCAGGTCGCTGACTTGCTTGTAAACGTGTGTCTTCTTGTGAATGGGCGGGCCGGACTTGCTGTCGATGATCTTGATTTGGGCGGGATCGGAGACGGTGATTTGGGGCTTATCGCGGTTCTGGGTGACGGTGCCGGTGACCTGGATCACTTTGCCGTAAAAATGTTCGTCCGGCATGGTGATTTTGTCGGCCGCGAATTTGGGCAGGGCAATTTGCGGGATGAAGATCGTGAAGTTGTTGGCGGAGGAAAAATCCGGCTCGGAGTTCAAGTAGCGGTTGCGGCCGCCGCCGGTTGATTTGACCTCGAATTCGACGGTTACCTGTTGATCGACCTTCTTCGCCGCCTCGGCAGGTTTGAGCGGTAACGGATATTCTTGGGCCATGGCCAATTGGGAGACACCCAGTGCGATGAGTAAAAAGCCGGTCCGGTGCATAGGTGACCTTTCGAGTTTCGACTCAACGATTGTGGGATTTCGCGGGAGCAGTATCAAGGATGGTGATGCTATGCGCGAAAAGTGCGAAATCGGGGCGTCCGTACGGAAGAACGGGGATTCGTGCTTTCGGGGTATCTTTCATCCCATGGTTATGCATGCACGCGGGGTTTTTTTCTGATGCAGGCTGATTCTAAACAGTTGTACACAAACGGCTTATTAGATTCTCGACCGACATGCATATGCATGGTAGGCATAAGAACGTCGTTGGCGGTTAGGTCGGTGTTGAATCAGGGATCCGAATGGTGCGCTCGCTGTGGCGGCGAGGCTGACAATTGCCTTTCGGTGTCGGAGGTGCTCGGCTCGGCGCGCGGAATCAGACAGGCTGGATGGCATATAGTATACAAATGTTTCGATATGTCAAGGCTTTGCACAAATAATCACGTTTTGCTTCGATTAAATGTGCAACTCACCTTTCTGCACATTTAATCGATTCGCAAGGCCATGTAAGTACGAATTCCTAGACCTACAGCAAGTCCCCAAAATCCTCCCAGGAATGCACCCGCGCATACATGTGGCACGAGCGCTGGGTCATTGATACCGCTCGTGCCGAGCAACATATTCAATCCGCCAAGAACCACGCCGACTCCGAAAGGAATGACAACTGAAAGCAGCTTGTAATCACGCGCACGCGGCGTCGTAGATTGCGACCGCGAAGGTGTCGTGGGCGATTCGTAAGGGTTCGGTTCCATTACCCTGCCTTCGCCTGATCGACCCAAAAAACTGGATTCACGCCCATTTCGTACATCGCCGAAATCAGGTGGCAAAGATTGTGGCAAACGAGCATGGCGAGAACTTCGTTTCGCATCGCTGGTTCGCCCTTTGCTGCGAGTTGAATCGGTGGGGTTGCGATTCATCATACTGGACGTGGATTCGACATTCGAGCGATTGGGGTGACGGACCAGCGCGCCCCTTTTGGGGCTTAGAAACGAGAATACCAATTGGAACCCAGGGCGTCGTTCGCTGCGCTCACTTTGCCCTGGGCTAACGAAGGTTGCCGCTTTGCGGCAAGCAGGGGAAGCAGACGCGAAATAGACTCGCTGAGAGCAATTCCCCTCACCCCCGGCCCCTCTCCCCGGAGTACCGGGGCGAGGGGAGCCCGTTTTTTCGATTCCGTGCGCCCCCTGCAGTGCAGCGCGAATGCTTGGCGAAATTGAGCGGCTCTGAATAGGTTTGTTCGCCGTGATTCCCCTCGCCCCCAGCCCCTCTCCCCGGGAGTACCGGGGCGAGGGAAGCTCGTGTCTTTTCGAGGCTGTGCGTGCCCTGCAGTGGAGCGCGAATGCTTGGCGAAATTGAGTGGCTCTGGCTGGGCTCGTTCGCCGTACTGCCCCCTCACCCCCGGCCCCTCTCCCCGGAGTACCGGGGCGAGGGGAGTTCGAATCTTTAAGGCCGTGCGTGTTCACACAGTGGAGCGAGTACCGGGCGAGGGGAGCCCGTTTTTTGATTCAATAGACATCTCGGTGATAACGGCCGTCTTTGGCTAATTTGGTTGTGAATTGCTGGGCGGCGTCGGGGGAGAGGTGGCCGTGGTGGGCGGCGATGGATTGGAGGGCGCGGTTGACGTCGATGGCCATGCGTTTGGCGTCGCCGCAGACATACAGCTGGGCGCCTTCTTCCAGCCAGCGCCAGAGTTCGGCGCCTTGCTCGAGCATGCGGTGCTGGACGTAGATTTTTTCGGCTGCGTCGCGGGAGAAGGCGAGGTCGAGCTTGGTGAGAGCGCCGCGGTCGAGGAATTGGGAGAGCTCGTTCTTGTAGAGGAAGTCGTACTCGAAATGCTGATTGCCGAAGAAGAGCCAACTCTTACCCGTTGCGGCGGTGGCGGCGCGCTCTTCCAGGAAGGCGCGGAAGGGGGCGATGCCGGTGCCGGGGCCGATCATGATGATGGGTGTGCTCGGATCGGCTGGCAGGCGGAATTTGGGTGAAGATTGCAGATAGACGCGGACTTCGTCGCCCGGGAGCGAGCGGACGCCGAGAAAATTCGACGCTACACCATGTCGCCAGCGGCCGAGGGTTTCGAACCGCACGACGCCGACGGTGAGGTGAATTTCGTTGGGATGGGCTCGCTGCGAGGAGGAGATGGAGTACAGCCGGGGCTGTAAGCGGGCTAAGGCGCCAAGCAAATCGGCCAATGGCGGTCGGGCCCAAGGAAAACGGTCGAGTATTTCGGCCAGATCGGCCGAAGCGAGCGGATTTTCTCCGGCAGCGAGGAGTTGTTCGAGGGCGATTTTCTCATCAGGGGCTGTGACGTGCTGTGCTAACAGGGCAAAAAGGCCTGGTGTACTGCGTGTCAGCGAGTATTCACACCTGAGTGCGTGGCGCAGTGAGGTGCGCTTGCCGCTGGCGAGCGTGACGGTCTCGCCGCCTGTCAAATCGAGCAAATCGAGCACGGCGGAAACGAGGTCTTGGTCGTTTTGCGGCAGAATGCCGAGGCTGTCGCCGGGCTCGTACTTCAGCCCGGAATCGAGCAAGTCGATAACGACATGCCGCGTGTCTTTGGGGGCTTCGGGGTGGGTCAGTTGCGTGCTGCTCACGAGGCGGGCGGAGAGCGGATTGTCGCGCGTGTAGCTGATTGTTGATTCGGACCGTGATGAGGAGATGAGGGTGGTTGGTTGAGCCACTGTGATGGGAGCCGATGACGAAGAGCTGGTGGGCGATGCGGCTTCGATGGAGAGCAGTTGCTTCAGTGACTTGGCCGTTTCGGCTCCGCCGGGAGAACACTTGGTTAAATCCTTTTCCTCGCCGCGAGCGATGGCTTCGGAATAAGTCTGGCAGACGTAGCCGCAGGCACCGCAATCGAGCTGAGCCATGGCGGCCATCAATTTGCGGGCGTGAGGTTTTCCTTCGGCCAGTTGCAAGCGCTCGGACAGCGGCAGGGCCGGATCGTGCCAGGGGAAGTCTTCTGCGGCGGCGGGCGCGGCGGCGGAAGACTGCGGCGGAGGCCCAAAGGCGACTTGCGCCGCGCCAAGTGAGCTTTCATTGCCGCCGGTGAAGATTGCGGCGAAGTAGCCATTGAGCCAGGCGCGCTGCGGCGAGGAGAAGGGAGCCGTTTCGGGGAGGTAGGGAGTGATCATCGTGTTCTAAGCGGCGAGAAGTTGAGGTCGTGTAAGTGTCTCCAGTTCGTCCAGCGACTTACGGCTAACCCAAGTTTGAAAGTTTTCGTCGGCTGTGAGCCGTTGCGACTGCCAGGCGAGGAGCAGTTGCTCGATCAGCGGGGGAAGATCGTCGAAGGCGACGCTAGTTGCGATTTGGCGGCCGATTTCGCGATTGTCGCCGTAGCCGCCGCCGACGAAGACGTGATAGCCTTCGACCATGTCGTCACCGACGGCGACTTTAGTGCCGAGCAGTCCGATATCGCCGATGTAGTGCTGGGCACAGGAGTGTGGACAGCCGGTGAGATGAATGTTGACAGGCTGGTCGAGCTCGAGGCGTTTTTCCAGATATTCGGCCAGCCGCAGGGCGTGTCCTTTGGTGTTGGCCGCGGCGAATTTGCAGCCGCCGTTGCCGGTGCAGGCGACGAGGCCGCTGCGGATGTTCGTGGCGGACCAACTGAGGCCGGCGGCTTCGATCGCTCGTTTGACGGCGGGGATGTCGGCTTCGTCAATGTCGGAGATGAGCAGGTTTTGCCAAACGGTGAGGCGAATGGTGCCGCTGCCGTAACGGTCGGCGATGTCGGCCAAAGCACGCAATTGGTCGCTCCGCAGGCGGCCGACGGGCAATACGACGCCGACATAGAACTTGCCGTCCTGGCGCTGGGGGTGAAAGCCGATGTGGCCTTGTGGGGCGACTTTTGTGCGCGGTTCGCAGTTTTCCAAGGGGAACCGCCGCAGCGGGAACGCCAGATGCTTCTGCGTCGCTTCGAGGTATTTTTCGAGGCCGAAGCGGTCGAGCACGTATTTCAGGCGGGCCTTTTTGCGGTCGGTGCGATCGCCGTGCTCGATAAAGACCTTGACGACGGCTGCGGCGACAGGAACACAATCTTCCGGCTTCAGCAGCACGCCGCAGTCGCGGGCGAAATCTTTGTGACCGGTGATGCCGCCGAGCTCCATGCGGAAATAGACGCCAGGCGGCACGTCGCAGCCACTCTTTACGCGGACGGCGAAAAACCCGATGTCGTTGGTATCGGCCAGGGCACTGATTTTGCCGCCGCCGTCGAAGGCGATGTTGAATTTCCGCGGCAGGCCAACCATCTCCGGGTGCTGGAGAATGTAGTGGTGCATGGCCTTGGTCAGCGGCCGCGTGTCGTAGATTTCCTCGGCGTCGATGCCGGCGGTGGGTGAGCCGGTGACGTTGCGAATGTTGTCGGCACCCGCGCCGCGGTTGATGATGCCCAAGTCGAGCAGCGAGGAGACGACGTGCGTGGCATTCTCGGCCTTGATTTCGCGGAGCTGAATGTTGGCCCGCGTCGTTACGTCGGCATAGCCACCGGCGTATTGCTCGGCGATTTCAGCCAGGCCGCGGAATTGATGGGCATTGGTCAGACCGCCATGAAACCGCAGGCGGCACATGAAGGCGTCTTGAGCGGGCGCGACGTAAAACAGGCCGTGATACTTGTAGAGAAAAACGTCGGTCCCTTTGGGGAATTTTCCGGCGGCGGCGTTGGCCTGCATCTCGTCCCACATCTGGAACGGGTCTTTGTTGCGTTTGGCTTGCTCTTCGGGGCAGAGTTTTTGACCGGCAGCGATAGCCTGGTCCTGGGCATCCCAATGAATTTGGCGTGCGTCGCCGGGCGCGGAAGTTTTCGCGGGCGATGCGCCGCCTTGGGCCGCGGCCAATGTGGCTGCAAAGGTCGGCACATTGCCCTTGAGCGCGGCGCAACCGGCTGCGAAGCCTTGCAAGTATTGCTGTTGTTCTTCGGTAAAGGGCTGGTCGGATGCCATGTTGAGTCTTATGTCAATTGCTGTCGTTCGTTTCGGCGGGGCGAACGGCGACAGCGCAATTCTTGTAGGAAGGTTGTCGCGAATACGGGTCGAAGTGGGCGAGCGTCAAGCGGTTGGTTTGCTCGTAATGCATGGGCAAGAACACTTGTCCCGGCTGGACTGTGTAGGTGACAAACGCCCGCGCGACGAGCGAGCCGCGCTGCGACTCGACGACCACGCGCTGCTCGGGCTTGATGCCGAGGCGGCGGGCGTCGGCCGGATTGATTTCAACGTAAACCTCGGCCGGATAGAGCTTGCGGAGGACGGCGGATTTCGAAGTCCGCGTTTGCGTATGCCATTGGGCGGCAGTGCCGCGGCCGGTCAGCAGCAGAAGGGGATAACGATCGCTGGGCGGCTCGGGCAACTTGGCCGGTTGCTCGAAGATGAACCGAGCTCGCCCGTCGGAATGATAAAAGTGGCCATCTTCGAAGAGGCGTCGCTGGTTGTCGGCAGGCTGGAAACCTGCCTCACTAGGATACGGCCACTGGATGCCGCCGCGCTCGTCGAGCATTTGGTAGTCGGCAATGCCGGAGATGTCGCACGGCTGACCGCGAGAAAGCTCTTTGAGCGACTGAAAGACGGCTTCGGGGCCGGTCCAGCGCTCGAACATGGAGCCGCACCCCCAGGCTTCGGCGATCAGGCGGAAGATCGAGAAATCGGCCAGTGCTTGTCCTGGGGCGCGGGCCACTTTTTTGATGAGGCCGATGCGACGCTCGGAGTTGATAAGGGTGCCTTCCTTTTCGCCCCAGGCCGCCGCGGGCAGAACCAAGTGGGCCTGCTGGGCCGTTTCGGTCGTCGTGTACATGTCCTGCACGACGAGAAAATCGAGCCGTGAGAGGACATCGCGGAGCATGTGCTGATTGATCCACGAATGTGCGGGGTTCGTGGCGATCACCCACAGGCCTTTGATCTTTTCCTGCAAGATGCCTTCGATGATCTGGTCGTAAGCCCAACTGGGGCGATTCGGAATTTTCTCGGGTTCGATATTCAAGATGCTCGCGACGTCT
>DASXLL010000397.1:0-42922 GCA_036496265.1 Pirellulaceae bacterium
CGGCTGGCACAGCGCCGGCTTGTTTGGCGAAACTCAAATAGGGGTCGCCGCTCAGATACGCTTGTTGCATTGCCGCGTCGTCGGATAGCGCCGCAGCAATGCCGAACTCTTGTTGCGACCAATCCACGTAGGCAGTCGCCCGGCCAGCTTCTGGTCGAATCAACGCGCGAAGCCAGCACGACGGGCCGAAGATGAATTTGGCGTTGCTCGGCTGGTTGCGGCCCGTGAGCGACCGGAAGGCGGACAGCAAGCAACGGTTGCGCCCATCGGTGCCGACGGCCAAATCTTCAAAGAGCCGCATCTCGCCGAGCGCGTGCCGCAGCTCGCGGAGCGGTGCCACGGCGGGATAGGTCCGCGCCATTTGCCGGAACGTGTCATCGTCCAAAGCAAGCTGGCCGGTTTCCAGCCGCGGCCACGGGATACTGTTTTGAATCAACCAATCGGCGAAGCGAGCGGCAGAGAATCCGAGCGGGACGCAATCGGGGATCGTGTCATGCTTGCCGACAAAGTGTGCCGCGGCCTCGCATAGAAAATCCGGATGATGCTTTGGCTTCAGCCGTTCGGTCGACTGGCGTAGTCGGTCCGACGGCAAGGCGGCGTGGGCGGTATCACCGGATCCGTCCGTTTCGTGTCCGCCGCTGATGCACAACTCTGCCAACCCGGCAGCGACGTCGCGAGTGGTTGTATCTAGCTGCGGGTAGGTTGAATGGTCTTTGTCGGAACCCACCCACGTCTCGACGCGATTGGTCGTCAACACGGTTTCGCGTCGTGCGGCATTTTTGATAGCGACCAACGGCGCTTCGCGCTCGAGGTATCGCTTATAAACATCATCGACGGCGATGGCCAAGTTATACGGGTGCGCGCCGATCTCCGCTGACTTTTGATAGATCGCAGAGCCGAGCCGGCTTTGCGAGTCGATAGCCGCCGATCCGGCTGGAATGAAAACGTGGTAATTGCAGTCTATTTCACGCGTGAGCCGGCTTTTGATTACGTCCCAATTGTCGCGGAAGTTTTGAAGCGTGTCCTTGTCGAGCGGTACACCGTTGAATTCCATCCGAGCCGCAGCCGCCATGTATCGCCCGCGGAGCAAAGCGCGGGGTAGGTCGATCTTCGGCAACATCGCCGGCAAAAGCGCCTCTAACGCCGTCACGTCGCTCTCACAATAGTCGAGCAAAGCATATCGCTCGACTTCAGTGTGTTTGCCCTCACGCATGGCAAGCTGGCGCATTTCTTCTTTTTCTGTCGAGTCGATGCCGTCGATGCCAAAATAAGCTAACGCCCCCAACAAGCTCGCTCCGCATGGCGTGCCCAGGCCGTTGCACCGTGTACGGAACTCCGCGAACAAATCGAGAATTCGCACGGGCATCGGCCATCGAAGCGAGCAAAAGCAGCCAAGCTCCGCACTCGCGTAATAGGCAACGAACAAAGCATCGGGACGAATAGAAAACGGCGGGCCTAACAGCTCTACCAAATCGTCCTTCCAAATACGGTATGTACGGCCAGATCGAAATTCGCGAGCCACCATGCACAGTGGGGTTGGCCTTTCACCTGGCGGCGCGCGGAACTCAAAGTCCGCGAGCCATATTTCTTTGAATGAGTCGAGCACGTTCATTGCTTAGACTTCGCCCCGGAGCGCTTTTACCGTGGGGTGGGCCATATCGCGAATGAAACGGTCCTTGAACGCGAGCCGCAGGATTTCCTCGAAAGGCAGGTCGGGCCACTCGGGCTTTGCCAACTCGCTGGCGGCCTCGAACACGTCATACATGCCGGCTGTCATGTTCGCGGCGACGCGCACCCAGCGCGACTCAGCAAGCTTCGCGGCGGCAACGGCCGATTCGTTCCAACTGTTTGTCTTGCCATCGGTGCCGGGCAACCGCACGGGCCACAACATCACGTCGCCTTGCCGCGTCACGGTGTAGAACAAGCACGCCGGGAAAATCTCACTCATCAGTTCGGGCCACAGCGACGGCTCAACGAGGTAGGTTTCACGGTTCTGCTTGTCCTCAAAAATGCCGGTTTCAAGGCGCCAATCCTCACCAGACCGGACGCGAACAAACTCATGTCGGTTTGGCTTACGGCATGGAACGGTCGTGATAACCTTCTTGACGCCTACAGTGGCAGCAAAGTTTTGCGAGAGCCGAAGGCGTGAAGGGTCGAATGGATTGGGCGGTGGGTCGGCGACTGGTTGGCCGTTGACTTTCTCAGATGCGACGCTAGTACTCATGCCAACTCTCCTGCTAAAGGGAAACGCTAAAAAAAGTTTTAGTAGTATTTTGGAGCGTGGCCCGTGCTTATTCGTCGCCGCGGCCTCGCTGTCGGTGCGACATTTTTTCGCGAGTCAAGAAAAGCTTGGAGATCGGCTGCGGCTATGCGCCAGCGGCGTTTACCCGGGCTGGTGGCGACGTCACTGGCGACCAATATGCCGCTCGCGATAAGCGCGCGAACAACTTCGGCGGAAACGCTGAGTATTTCAGTCACTTGACGTACCGACAAAAAGCTCGCACCGGGTGTGGTGTTAGTCATGAGCGACCCCACCACGGCCCTCGGCGCGCATCTTGTGCATTTAGCTCGTGCCGCACTTGAGCTACGCTGTTTTTGTCATAGAGTCGGAGAGTGCCGGCCCTAGCACGAGGTTGGATATGAGTCCGCGTCCTGAGAATATGTAGGACGCGATGCAATGGAACGCCTACCTCGGCCGCGACGCGGCCAGCGGTCAACAAGTTAGGGCAGGCTTTCACAGCGAATCATTTCCGTGTTAGGCCGAGGGCTGCTCGGTACCTAAACCGGTTGTTCGCGGATAAAATACAAAACAGGTAGAAAGCGGCTGTTCTGTCTGCCAAAATCGCGTTTCGATTGTTCGCGAACAGGGCGACGAACCGCTAGAACTGCTTGTTTACGCGGCGCGGCCGACGGCCGGGTGTTGGATCGAAGGGACTCGGTTCAAAATCCTTTTCATGTTCCTCAATCAATTCGTCGAGCACCGAATGTTTACCGCCGTCGCCCACTGCCGCTTCAACTTTGTGGGTAAAGCTGACTGCACTCGGTGTCGGCCCTCTTGATCTCCCTCTACCGGTGGTTTTCATTGTCTCCCGCCAGAGCCGCGTTTTATAAACAGTTGCAACTGAGCATTTGATACGCTCAGCCCAAACACGGACGGGTTGAGTAACGAATTTACGGTCCGCTTTTGCAATTTCCATGGCCTTCTTGTTAGCCTGAGCTACGGACATGCCGCGAGATTTCTTCGGTTTCCCCTTTGTTGCGTTATCCCAACGCAGTATCAGCAGTTCGACTGCGCTGTAGGCCGCGGCAACAGCGTGGTCAGTAATCTGCGACCAATCGCAGAGATGTAGGATCGGCAGCGGGTCGATCCCACGGGCATCGGCCAAAACGGCGACGCGACGGACGTCTGCCCGCCAGTCAGCGCGGAGTTGCCCATCGTGCTCGCCCGCATAGATGCGGACTTCAGCAACGCCAGTTCCACGACCGAGCAAAGTTCGTAGCCAGAGTGTGCTTTCCACTTCAGGCGGAACACATTCGTCGTCGCGATTGTCTATCATCTCGCACCTTTTTTTGGGCCAGGCCGACCGGCCACCGCCGCCAAAAAGGTGCAAGGCGACGGTGCCCGGCCGATGCGGGGATCAGCCGCAACCCAGCAAACAGTAGTATTACCCAACAACTCGCAGCAATGGATTAGCTAAACTCGCATTAGCCTTCACCCTTCGGGAATCACCTGCGATTCTCTTTTTCGGTTCGGCAGCTCGCTTGGAAGTTTCGTTTTTGGCGAACAGCCATTCGCGCACGTGGTTGACCGCTGCAATTAGACGCTCATCTTCGATGTGCTCCCGGTATTCCGCTGCCATCGACGCATCAACGTGGCCCATCACGGCATTGACAGCTACTTGATCACGACAGCCACCAGCGACCGTTTCAAAGGTATGCCTGATACTGTAAAAACTCAGGCCGCGACGATAAATGCCCAGCTCTCCGAGCAGCTTCCGTATTGCTTTCGCGATCGCATCGTCAGCAACGCCCGCGATGTCCAGAGTGCCCGCTTCGTTGGGCGTCTCGGTAAGCTCGTACCGGACCCAGGGCTGGCCTCGTTTCGTCACAAACACCAGTCTGGCAGTGTCCGGATTCTTGGGCGGCTTCCGTTTGGCGATAACCGCCTTTAGCGCTTCGATCGTCTCATGCCACAGCGGCACACGGCGTTGCACGCCTGTTTTCGGACGCGGGTAATCGAGCCAGCCGGTTTCCAGATCGATTGCTGACATCGGCAGCAGTGCGCAGTCTGTGTTTCCCAGCGCGGCATTACATCCCAGCAGCAGCATCGCTCGCAATTGCAGTCCTGCAGCAGCAATCAGCTTTTGCATTTCTTCAGCCGTGAACAACCTTTTGCCGTACTTGTGCTGCTGGTTCGCCCTCGCCTTCCGCCTGTCCGACTTACTGGGCGCCCGAAACTTCGGGCCGACCTTAATGACCTTTTCAACAAGGTCTGACTCCATAGCGTATCGAAATACGCTTTTGGCGTGCGTGATTTCGCGACCAAGAGACACCACGCTGTGCTTGCGCGCCAGCTTGATGTACAGCGACTCAAAATCATCTGCCCTCAGGTCGATCACCACGCGGTTCTTACCAAAATGCGCAATCAGCAAATCCGTTGTGCGATGATACTCAACAAACGATCGCGCTGTCAGCTTTCCTGCGTCCAAGTCGGCACGCTTGCTGCCAAGAAATCGGTTGCACAGCTCAGCAAGCGTCAGCGCGTCACTTTTGGCCCTTGGAAGCCGGCCTGCAATCAGATCGTCTTTTTGCTCGTTCCACAGATCCAGTGCCTTTGTGCCCTTGGGATCGCCGGCCACACTGCCGAAATAGTGAAGCTTCCCGCGAACCTTTTTCGCCCACCTCTGACTCCAGTGTGGGAAGAGGGGAAATTGCGGATGCAGTCCCCACTGGATCCGCCAGTTTGGGTCGAGTTTCGCCGGTTTTCGTGCGGCGGAATGGTTGCTAGAATTGGTCACGACCCTACCTCCCAGTGAACGCGGATAGGTGGTGTCCCTGACACCCGCTGCTAACGACGGCGGGTGTCGCCATTGACACCGAAAGAAGCTAGCGGGTGTCAAAACGGGTGTCAACCAGCTAAGGACCCAAATGAGATGCGGCGAAAAACCGCAATAAACACTGAATAAAACACTTGGCGGGATAGCTCAGTTGGTTAGAGCAACGGCTTCATAAGCCGTGTGTCGGCGGTTCAAGTCCGCCTCCCGCTACTGAACACGAACTCCAGCCGGATGAAGAGTCAGATACCTGCCCGCGTACGGCAGTGCAGCGTTTTCAAAAGCGGCGAAGCGGCGCCCGCTAGCCATTCAGAGGCCGCAGAGTTTTGCGGGCCGATCCAGGTTTCGGTAGCCCGAATTCAATTTCCAAAAATTCGCGCGATCTTCGCTTGATTTCTGTTTGCAGCAAAGTTCTACTTGCGGCCAGTGTTAGCGCCGGGGCTGCGGAACAGACTGAGGCGTCTTCTCGTAACCCCGCGTGTTGGTTCATCCTCTCATTTTTCACGCGAAGAATATGATCATGTCAATCTTCAGCTGGTTCAAGTCACAATTGCCGAATCGCTTTTCGCGGAAACGATCGGGCAGTCGCCCGGCGGATGCTAGTCAGCGAGAACGCGCGCTACGGTTAGAGTCGCTGGAAGAGCGGTGTGTGCTCTCCTGTGCAGCAGCCCCTTGCTGGTTGCAAGTAACTCTCACGACAACCGATTTGGCGGGCACGCCGATCTCGTCGATCGAGCCAGGCGGTGAGTTTAAGTTGCAAGCGAGCGTTTCAGACGTGCGGGTCTATCCAGACGGCTTTATCTCCGGTTACCCGTCCACTGCTCCTGTTGGCACATTCGCAGCGT
Source organism: Pirellulaceae bacterium (assembly GCA_036496265.1). GTDB lineage: Bacteria > Planctomycetota > Planctomycetia > Pirellulales > Pirellulaceae > CAYLLN01. The sequence goes on from DASXLL010000397.1 coordinate 5,900, forward strand.
ATGACGATGTTACCTACGATCCGTCTCTCGTTGAGGTGGATGGGGCGATTTCTTATGGGCCGGTGTTCGACTCGCTTCGCACGCCCGATGCTGTTGTTTTCGCAACGCCGGGAACTCTCGATGAAATTGGAGCGGTCAGTTTTTCTCACGCCTTTACAGGCACACCAAGTCCTGCCTCGTTGTTTTCCGTGCCGTTTACGGCCGATGCGGAGGGCGTGGTAAACTTCTCGCTCAACCCCGCTGATAATTTGCCGTTCAACAACTCGCTGTTATTTGGGTTAGATGGGGCCGTCCCGATCGAGAAAATCGATTTCGTCAACGCAACAATTACTGTAGCGCCTCCCTCCGTGCAGGATCAGATTGCTCAGCTAACCGAACAGGTCAACGCGCTGGTCAGCTCAGGCGTTTTGAATGAAGGCAACGGGAACGCGTTGATCTCGAAACTTTCTAATGCGGCCGCTAGTTTCACCAACAACAACGACAACGCGGGCATCAATAAAATCGAAGCCTTTATTCATCAAGTCAACGGCTTTCTGAATTCCGGTACTCTGACCGCAGATGAAGCCCAATCGCTTGTCGATGCGGCCGAGGAGATCATCGATTCGACGTTGGAGTGATTGCTTTTGCCGCGCATAAAAATCCCCGCAAGGGCTCCTGCTCCTTGCGGGGCGTTCGTATCGATCGCCAAGCGTTCAAAAATGGCTGTCTGATCCAGCTTGGCCAAGCGGGCGAATGATTTCACGGCGGTTGCGAATCGAGCGATGACAACGACGCTGTGGCGATGGCGGCTTCGTCACTGCGAGTTAGCGATGTTGACAGGACTCATTGGGCCTTCAGCTTGGCGATCAGGAATTTGGTAATGGAGCCGTACTTCTGGTCTTCATGGCCCGGATAGGCCAGGACGACTTCGACACCTGCCGACTTGAGCTTCTCGGCGAGTTGGACGCCGTACATCGCGGAGTGGGTGGGGTCGGCTTCTTTCTGGCCGACGGCGGGGGGTGCCTTTTGGTTGGGGTAATCGAGGTAAATCGGCGGGTCGTCGGAGCTGACGAGCTCGATCGGCGAGTATTCCTTGATCCAGGGCATGACTTTGTCGCGGTTGGCGAGGAGCAGGTCGAATTCATCGGCCCGGGTGCGGCCTTTGCCGGAAAAACCGAAGGCGTGGCCGCCATACACGGCGTTGGGGATCCATTCGCGGAGCTGTTTGGGGTCAAGCGAAGTCTGGGCGCCGTTGACGGCGGCACAGGAGAGGCGGGACGACTCGCGCGCGACGGGGTCGCTACTTTTGGGGTCAGCGATATCGTTGTGGAGGGCCAGCCAGAGGGAGGTGCAAGCCCCGGCTGAGCCACCAGTTGCACCGACCCGCTTGGGATCGACGTTCCATTCTTTCGCCTTGGAGCGGATGGTTTGCAAGGCGCGGGCGGCGTCGTGCAGGCAGGCTTTTACCGGCGGCTCGACGTTTTGCTCCATCGCCTGCAGGATAAAGCGGTAATTGATAGAGGCCACCGAAATGCCTTCCTTCAGGAAGGGCTCGATCGCGGTGGCGCCGTAGCCGGTTTTGTCGCCGTTCATCCAGCCGCCGCCGTGGATCAGGAGGACGACGGGCGTCGGCTGGTCGGATTTGGCCTTCCAGAAGTCGAATTTTTGGCGTTCGTGGTCCTTGGCGTAGGCGTAGTCGGCGATGTCCGGCGTCGGGCGAGCCGGCGGCTGTTTGGCCTTGGGCTTAGCCTTTTCGTCTTGGGCGAAGGCGAGGGAGGAGACGAGGGCAGTGAGGAAGAGGGCGAGTGAGAGGCGAGACATAGGTGGGCTCCGGGTGGGATGCGCTCCGGTTAAATGGGAAGGTGAAAGCCATCTTCGGCGATTGCGAACAGCGGGTCAACGGTTGGGGTAAATAGTGGCGGACGGCGAATTGCGGCGCTAAAATAGCGGTCACTTAATTAAAGGCCTCCAGATGTAAATGATCTATGGTTCTGCCTCTTCTTATTAGCGCGATACTAGCCGCGGAGCCGGCGCCTGAGCAGCTTGCGGTATTGAAAAGATTTCGCGGCGAATTTGTGTCGATCGCCACGCACGACAGTGGCCTGAAGCCGTTTGCAATTGGCAAGTATGAGGTGACCCAGGAACTGTGGGACGCGGTAATGGGTTCGAACCCGAGCAAGTGGAAGGGGCCGCGGAACTCGGTCGAAATGGTTTCGCTCGATGAGGCTGAGAAGTTTTGCGGCGAAGCGACAAAAGTACTCGCGGGGGCGGGATTGATCAAGCGCGGCGAGGTCGTGCGGCTACCGACGGAAGAAGAATGGGAGTTTGCGGCGCGGGCCGGGACGAAAACGAAATATTCGTTTGGTGACGACGCGAAGAAGTTGGCCGAATACGCGTGGTTCAACGGCAACGCGGCGGGAAACGATCCGCCCGTTGGTGCGAAGAAGCCGAATGGATTCGGGCTCTACGATATGCACGGATATCTGTGGGAATGGGCGGTACCGGACGAAACGCAGAAGCTCGATGCCAAGCAGGGCATTGTTCGCGGCGGAAGCTGGAAAGACGGGGCCGAGATTTTGACGAGCGATTCGCGGCAAGTCGTTGCGGCGAGCCTGCGTGATGATGCGGTCGGATTTCGCTGCCTGCTCGTCGCCGCTGCACGGAGCGGTGCGGTGGCGGCTGTCAACGCTGAGAAAGCAACCGTCGAGGAGATGATCGTTCCGGCCGGCGCGAAACTCAAGATGCTATGGGGCGACGGCGAATTCACCGAGGGCCCGGCGCTGGCGCCCGATGGCTCGATTTTTTTCAGCGATATTGGGGAGACGATTTACCGCTTCGTTCCCGCGACGAAACAGGCGGCCATTTTTCGGCGACCGAGCGGCCGGGCAAATGGCTTGATGTTCAATCAGCAGGGCGATTTGATTGCTTGCGAAGGGGCCAATACCGGCGGCAATCGGCGGATTTCAATTACGTCGGGCATCGACGGGGGCAAAGACGGCACGGTGAAGACGCTGGTGGACCGATTTGAGGGTAAGCGGTTCAACAGCCCGAATGATTTGGCGATTGATAGTCGCGGACGCGTTTATTTTTCAGATCCGCGCTACGTGGGCAGCGAGCCGCGGGAATTGGATTTCGAAGCCGTGTATTTGGTGACGCCGGATGGCGCGGTGACGGTGGCCACGCGCGAGGTTTCCAAGCCGAACGGGGTTATTCTGTCGCCGGATGGCAAAACGGCGTATGTCTCGGACAACAATCCGATGGGTAGCCGGCACCTCGTGGCGTTCAACGTTAAATCGGATGGCACGTTGGCGAACAAGCGCGTGCTGCACGATTTTGGCACTGGCCGGGGCGTCGATGGGATGACGATCGATACGCGAGGAAATGTTTTCGCGACGGCAGGGACTGGCGACAAGGCAGGCGTGTATGTTTTCGATCCGGACGGCAAGGTGCTCGCGATGATTCCGACGCCGGGCGATCCAACGAACTGTGTTTTCGGTGGCGGCGATGAGCGCTCGATGTTGTATGTGACCTGCGGAAATACTCGGGAAATGGGCACAAAGTATGGCCTGTATTCGATTACGTTGAACGCGGTCGGATATCATGTTGTTCGCTTGAAGTAGCTCTCCTCGGTCGCCGCCTTTTTGCACGGACGTAATGCTTTCCGGCGTTCAGTTTCGACAAATCGTTAGTGGCGAACGCAAGGGAGCGCTCGCTGCAATGGCGCGCGGCATTCTTGGCTTGCTGGAATATCCCTATCGGTGGACCGTCGAGTGGCGTAATGCGCGGTTCGATGATCGGCGGGCGAAATCGGTTGAAGTGAACTGGCAAGTAATCAGCGTTGGCAATTTGACGGTCGGTGGGACGGGAAAAACGCCGTTTGTGGCTTGGGTAGCGGCATGGCTTCGCAAGCGCGGCGTGAAAGTGGCGATTGTTAGTCGCGGATATGGCAGCCGCCATGGCGAGCCGAACGACGAAGCGCGGGAATTAGCAACTCGGCTCCCGGATGTACCGCATTTGCAGAACGCGAATCGAGTAGCCGCCACGAAGCAGGTTTTTGAGAAAGGCCTCGGCCATCTGGTGATTTTGGATGACGCCTTTCAGCACCGGCGGATCGCACGCAAACTGGACATTGTACTCTTGGATGCGCTCGAACCGTTTGGTTACGGTCATTTGTTGCCGCGGGGTCTCTTGCGCGAGCCAGTGCAGGGGCTAGCGCGGGCTCAGGTTGTTGCCTTGTCGCGGAGTGATGCGGTGAGCGAGGCCCGGCGGGAGGAAATTCGCCGTGAGGTGGAGCGATACGCGCCGCAGGCGATTTGGGTAGAGGTTGTGCATCGACCGCAGCAACTGACTTCCGCTGCCAAAAAGGTGATGGCGATCGACGATCTAAAGGGTCAGCCAATTGCGGCGTTTTGCGGAATTGGCAATCCGGCCGGGTTTCGCCACACATTAGCATCATGCGGATTGAACATTGTATCGTTTCTAGAGTTCCCCGATCACTGCGCCTACGCGGAGCCCGATTTGGATCGGCTGCGTGCATGGCTAAAGTCGCTGCCAGTGCATTACGCGATCTGCACGCGAAAGGACTTGGTAAAAATCGATCGCCCGGGGTTGGCCGATATGCCCGTGCTGGCCTTGGACATTTGCCTGGAGGTCACGCAAGGGCGGAAGGAGCTAGAGAAAGTGTTAGAAGGTATGGTGGGAAAGAGCATTCTGGGCACGAATGCGTGATGATCGCACCGACGACGGGTGTGATGGAACGTTCATGGGCGACGCTCCGGGAGCAGATTTGCTCGCGGCTATTCGTCTGATGAAGGTTCGCGAGAGGTTCTGAGCTTTTCGCGGATTGTCGTTAGGCGCTCCGCTAATTCGGCTTCAAAACCGCGGTCGACGGGCCGATAGTATTCGCGCTCGACGCCGAGATAATCTTGCGCGGCAATGCCGCCTTCGGCGTTGTGGGCGTATTCGTAGCCTTGGCCGTGGCCGAGGCGTTTTGCGCCGGTGTAATGGGAGTCGCGCAAATGGACGGGCACTGGCAATAAGCGGCCTTCGCGGATGTCTTCGCGGGCCTCGCCGATGGCGACTGTCGCGGCGTTGGATTTTGGGGCGCACGCTAAATAAGCAACGGCCTGGGCCAGCGGCAATTGGCATTCGGGCAGACCGACGAATTCGCAGGCTTGCATGGCGGCTACGGCGAGCGGCAAAGCTTGCGGGTCGGCGTTCCCCACGTCCTCGCTGGCCAGAATCACGAGCCGGCGACACAAAAAGCGCACATCTTCGCCGGCTTCCAAAATCCGGGCGAGCCAGTAAATGCCGGCGTCTGGATCGCTGCCGCGAATGCTCTTGATGAGCGCGCTGATGGAATCATAATGCTCGTCACCGGTTGGATCGTAGGCCGTGGCCTTGCGCTGCACGGATTCAGCGGCGAGTTCACGAGTGAATTCAATCGGCCGGTCGTTTGAAGACAAGACACCGATCTCCAGCGCCGCCAGCGATCGCCGCGCGTCGCCATCAGACACTTCGGCCAAGAATTGCAAGGCATCGTCGTGCATGTGTACGTCGTATTTGCCGAGACCGCGCTCCTTGTCTGCCAGGGCACGCACCAAAAGCGACTTGATGTCGTCCACTGATAGCGGTTGAAACTCAAACACCTGGCTACGGCTGACGAGGGCGCTGTTCACGGCAAAAAACGGATTGCTCGTCGTTGCGCCGACGAGCGTCACGATGCCTTCCTCGACGTCCGGCAAAAGCGCATCCTGCTGGGCCTTGTTGAAGCGATGAATTTCGTCGATGAATAAGAGCGTCCGTTGACCCCCGCTGGCGAGCGCATCGCGGGCCTCTTCGAGCACCTCGCGGACCTCTTTCACGCCACTGGTGACGGCTGAAAGCTGCCGGAATTGTTTCTTGCTCTCGGTGGCCAAAAGCCGGGCCAACGTCGTCTTTCCGGTGCCCGGCGGGCCGTAGAAAATGACGGAACCGAGCCGGTCGGCCGACAGCAGCCGCCGCAAAAGCTTGCCTTCGCCCAAAAAATGCTGCTGGCCCGCGAATTCCGTCAGCGCCCGCGGCCGCATCCGTGCCGCCAACGGCTGAGCACGCCGGAAATTGTCATCTTCTGCTTTTTCGAAGAGCGATCCCATTTGGTATAAGTGTACGCGAGCAACGTCTTCTCGGCGAACCGACCACTGGCCACTGTATCCGATGCAACTCCGCCTCCACGCTTTCGATCTGCCGCTGGCTCATACGTTTACCATTAGCCGCGAATCGATCACATCGCAGCCGACGCTGATCGTCGAGTTGTCGCAGGATGGCCAGAGCGGCTATGGCGAGGCGACGAGCAACAAGTATTACGGCTTCACGATCGAGCGAATGGCTCGGGACCTCGCGGCGATCAAGCCGCAACTCGAATCGGCGACGCTGACCGAGCCGACTACGCTGTGGTCGCAGCTTCAACCCGCGCTGCAGGACGATCCGTTCGCCCTGTGTGCTCTGGATCAAGCTGCACATGATTTATGGGGCAAACTACACAATCAGTCCGTCTTTAAACTGTGGGGGCTCTCGACGGAAAAAATCCCGGACTCGGATTACACGATCGGCATCGACACGATCGAAACGATGATTGCGAAGATGAACGAATTTTCCGGCTGGCCGATCTACAAGATCAAGCTCGGCACCGACCGAGACCTGGAAATCGTCCGCGAGCTGCGACAGCACACGTCCGCCATCTTTCGTGTCGATGCCAATTGCGGCTGGACGGCGGATCAGACCATCGCCTATTCGCCGGAGCTGAAAAAACTCGGCGTGGAGTTCATCGAACAGCCACTGAAAGCGGATCAGTGGGAGGAGCTGGCCCGCGTCGGCCGCGAATCGGCGCTGCCGATCATTGCCGATGAAAGCTGCATTGTGGAAAGCGATGTGCGGCGGTGTGCCGGTGTGTTTCAAGGGATCAACATCAAACTGGTCAAATGTGGCGGCCTGACGCCGGCTCGCCGGATGGTCGCCGAAGCCCGAAAACTGGGGCTGAAAGTCATGGTCGGCTGCATGACGGAATCGACCGTCGGCATTTCGGCTATTGCCCAGCTACTGCCATTGCTGGATTATGTGGATATGGACGGAGCGGTCCTTCTAGCCGAAGATATTGCCACGGGCGTGCGCCTCGATCATGGCCGCTGCATTTTTCCCGCTGCTCCCGGCCACGGCCTAAAGCTTCTCCGTCCCGGCCGCAATCCCCTCGCTTAACCTTCATCCAAAGCGCCGTCCGCACGACAAACTTTTAGCACAAACACCAAACCATAACTCGCCGCAAAGAGACTCTCATGCCCACGCCGACCACGCGTCTATTCATGTCACTTCTCATTCTCACCGCGACATTTGCAACCGGGTGCAATAAAGAAAGTCTTCCCCAGGGTGCGAAGAAGACGAGCAAAGTGACGGTCACGGTCACCTACAAGGGCGCTCCCGTCGAGGGTGCCACCGTGACCTTTGTGAACACAGACGGTCCGCCATCCGCCAACGGCCGCACCGACGCGCAGGGCAAAGCTCGCCTCAAGACCTACCTCGACGGGGACGGCGCCACGTTAGGCTCGCACAAAGTCATCATCGAAAAGAGCGAAGCGGTCGGCGGCCAACAGAATGTGAATGTGGATTCGCCCGAATACAATCCCAACGCGCCCCCCGCAACCGTTAAATATCATCTGCCCTCAAAATACAATTCCATCGCCACCTCGGGCCTGACAGCGGATGTCAAGGATGGCCCGAACGAGTTCACGTTTGATCTCAAGGACTAGCAAACCTCGAGTGTTATTTCAGCCAATTCAGAGCCGACCGGCAGATCGAACTTGCTGCGAGCAAATCAAAATTCGCCCCCCGCCTCTTTGCCCCCGATCGAGCCCAGCGCGCCCCACACGCCGTAGGGACTGTTGCCGCTCACAACCTGCGGGTGTGCCAGGTTCCCCGTGTTGATGTTTTGATTGATAAATCGCACGGAGCCGTCGGCCATCAGTCCGTTGACGCCGCCTGGATGGTTGCTGCCGGCCGTAATCGCACCACCCGTTGCATCGGCGCTGCCGGAATTGCTGTCGTTATTGCATGAGGGCCCATTCGGCGACAATACCGTGTTGAAACCAACCACCTCGGCCTGTCCGTCCGTCCAAATGTTGCCAAACATCGACTTCACGTTGCCGCTCTGATACGTCGCCTTCACCGTTGTCCCCAGGCACGAACCGGGATTGCTGATCACCGACGGAAAGTTATAAACCGTGGCCGTTCGCATGTCCTCGCCGGTCGCCGGGCGTCCGCTGAACCAACCATTCGTTGTCCGTTCGCTCATGGCAATGGTATTGCTCGACCCGTCTAAGATGAACTGCAAGCCAACGCAGCGCCCCGAGCCGCCAAATATTCCGCGCACCGGCTGGGTCGCGTTATTGAACTGCACCGTGGTTCCATTGATCGAAATGTTGCCTCCCAGGGTATCACCCAAACTGAAGGCATAGCTGTTCTTCGCATTATTCCCAGTCGGCACAATCCGGTCCGAAGGGCAAATCAACATTTTGATCTGAGTTTTCCAGGGATCATAAACACCTACCGACGAACCATACCACGCGGCCGGTCCACCAGCAGGGATGGCCTGTCCTGTTGATGTCCTGCCACCGCTGGCAATGTAATCCGCCATTGCCTTCTGTTCATAGAAAGGAAGTAAAGCGACGAACGCGCTCAACCGATCGTAGTTGGCCATGTATCGCGATGGGTCGTTCGCGACCGTGCCGTTCGTTCCTCCGCGTCGCGGCGGAAAGACTCGATACGTGTCGTGATAATTGATCAAAGCCAATCCAAACTGCTTCAGACTGTTTGAGCATTGGGTCCGTCTGGCAGCCTCGCGAGCGGATTGAACCGCCGGCAACAACAGCGCCACGAGCACGCCGATAATAGCAATGACCACCAGCAGTTCGACGAGCGTAAAGCCCAGTTGTCCCTGCCGACCGCGCGAATCTTGAGACAACATGTATGTCTCCTTCTGCAAATAAATATTGGCAATAACTTCGGGCGGGCGCTCGACACCGTCCAACCAAATTAGAGAGCCGCCCACCAAGCAATACCCTACCTTTTATCGCGCCCCAATTGAAGTTGCAAGGAAAGAATCGTCTTTGGTGGCTTTTCCGCGAACCTGCGCCATCGTCCTAGTAGTCAGTCAACATAAGGATTTGGGCTAGCGCCGGTCTCGGCACACAAACCCGAAGCGTGAGCGAGGGACTCGGCAGCCAAAACGTCCAGATTGTGGCGATCTTCATCCCAAAATGTTGGATTGACTGACTACTAGTGTTGTGGTCTGCGCCGTTCGTATTTTCGCCCACAAATTCGTTTGATAATCAAGACTCGTAGTTTCCTTTCCCTCGCCCGCGGCGATAGGTTGCTCAGAAGATTGCCTCACCTTCCGTGTTGCTGTGCCTCGTATGTCATGTCTACGGGATTTTCGCGGCTCCAATGAACTTCGACGATCAATCGCTTGGCAGCGTTCCCCTCGCAATCTCCGCCGTGGGACTGCTCCTCCTCGCCACATTCGGCCTCGGCAGCCACTTCCTGAAACCTTTTACTGGACGTGGATGGCAAGCCATCGACTCCCGGCTTGTTGCTATCTCGGTCGGAGTAAACCTTCTCGCACTCTTAGGTCTCCTCGTCGGCTCGCTCACCGCGCTTAGCGCGGTTCGGCCCATCTGGATCCTCCTCATTCTCATTGCGGGTTTCTCTGCTCACGCTTGCTGGATAAACCCGCGACAAATCTCTTCCTCTTTGCGGTCGCTGCTGCCTTTTCGGTTTTGCGTCAAGACTTCGCCAGGGCAAAACCGCCACCGCGCCGTCGCACAAACGAAAGGCCTTTCTCCTGCCGCCTCTCCGTCCTTTCGTCTCTCCTTCTCTCCCTTTCGCTTCGCCGCCTGTCTTCTCGCGCTGATCACCCTCGGCCCCGCGCTCTGTCCTCCCACTGGATGGGACGAGCTTGTCTATCACCACGAACTGCCCCGCCGCTGGCTTGCCGCCGGCTGGCCCGCGTTTTACTCCGACTTGCCCTACTCCGGTTTTCCTTCACTTGGCGAAATCCTTTTCTGGCTCCTTGCGCCAATCGAACACGTCATCGCTCCGCGCCTGGTTGTCTGGACTTGTTGGATCATCGGGCTCGCAATGGTCTATCGCCTCTTGCGCCGAACCTTGCGCCCCGCGCTCACGATGGCGCTGTTGTTCGTGTTCGCCTCCAGCAGCACGCTGCTCATGATCAGCGCTAACTGCTACGTCGAATCCATCCAACTCATGAACGTCGCGGGGCTTTTGCTGATCCTGCAGCGGAGTTCTTGTGCTTCGCCACAGGCGGCCTCTGGGGAATTCGCGTCGTGGCGAATCGCCGCAATTCTGGGAATTCTCGCCGGCGGCGCCGCGTCCGTCAAACTCACCGGTCTACCCATCCTCGTTCTGCCGCTCCTTTGGTATCTGATCCAATGGCGGCAATCTCGCTTGCCAGCGCCGCAACTGCTCCGCTCGCTCTCCATTTACGCGCTCACCGCGACCTGCTTCGCGTTCCCCTTCTACATCCGCCCGTGGGTCCTCACCGGGAATCCCTTCTATCCCTACTACTCCCACTGGTTTTCTTCCGACGCGGCACAAATCGAGATGAGCCGTTATCACCACGCCCTGGGGTCCTCCTTCGGCGTCCACGGACTCGCCGGCTTTTTCTTCGGGCCCATTTTTCTCGCCTCCGACCGCCAACTTTACGACGGAGATTTCGGCTGGCAATTTCCGATTCTTCTGGCCCTATTCGTTTTTGCAGGACTCGCGAACCCCAGGCGCAGGCGAGGGATCGCTACGTTCTTTTCGCTGGCCGCGGCTACCTGCCTATACCTCTTCTGGTTTCTCACCGCCCAACAAGCCCGCTTCCTCATCCCCGCCATCCTGCTTGCCACCGTAGCCGCCTCCCGCGGCATCCGATGCCTTGATCCGCGCTGGCGCCAACCAACCGCCGTCGGCTTAGTCGTCGTCGCCGCCGTCAGCGCCCCCTGGCGCACCGCCGGCCACTACCTCGGTTCCTGGATGTGCGTACTCGGTCTCATTGCACCAGCCGACTACATCCACGAATCCACTGACCGCGAATACTTGCCCCTCATCGCCGCCATCGGCGAGCGTACGCCGCCCGACGCCAAACTTCTGCTCCTTTTCGAGCATCGCGGCTTCTACATCCCGCGCCCCCACCAAATCGGCACACCCTTCTTTCAAGAACGCGGCTTCACGCCGCCAGAACAATTCGCCGATGCCCAATCCATCCTGGCACTCCTCGTCCGCGAAAAAATCACGCATCTCGTCATCGCCACCAAGCCCACGGGCCCCGATATGCCCTCTGCTTGGCTCGACCGCCTCAATCCCTTCCTGGCCGCCCTCAACGACTGTATCCGCGAAAAAAAACTCCTCCCCATTTGGCAATCCGAACGCTACATCCTCTGCGAAATCCGCTCTTCCACACTACACGATGAAGTCGCGCAGGCCAGCGAGCTCGATGGCAATCTCGACGCTGGCGAGGAAGCAGGATTACGGCAATGAGTACGATTGGGAATTCGATTGCGAGCAAAATTAGGATGAAGAGCGTGCCGGACTGACCATTTTAAGCGCTTAAGGGTATACATCAGAGTAGGAGCAAGATTCGAGCTGTAAACTCTTTCCCTTGCTCTTACTCCCTTGGTTCATCGCGTCCTGCGCGGCATGACGCACACGGTCAATCGCCGACGCCGATGTCCCCCTCGTAGGCTTCCATGATCAAGTCGTTTTCCCGCTCCTCGTGGCTCCGCAGCCGGCTGTCGAAATCGAGGAACTCAGGACCGAGCCAGAGGGCGAGCGCGGCGTGCTGCTCGTCGTAAAACATCCGCTCGGACCGCTCGACCAGATTGCAGAGGTCGAGATAGAGCTCCTGGTGCTCAGCCCGCAGGCGGTTGGCGGCTCGACTAAGCTGCGGCGCAACATCGATCGGGTCCTCGAAATAGCCATAGGCCTCTTCGAGCGAAAAATGCAGCGCCAACTGATCGCGCAGCTGGCACAGTCGGTCGATTAGCTGCCGGCAGGAGCCGGGAGCGATCGGCCGCTGGCAGCGATGGCGAAGGTGCCCGAGCAAATCCCACAGCTCGTGATGGACCTCTTTGATCTCTTGAAGAAACGCGGCATTGACGGTGATCGTTCCCGTCGTCGTGACGACTGTCATACTTCCCTCCCTGCCCAAAGGGCCGCGAACGACTGCTCCGGCTGATGGGCTGCTGGCCGGCGGGCGAGCGCGAATGGAAGAAAAGAGCCACGCGTTTATAAAAATGCGGGGCATCCAGCCGCGGAACGAGCGCCGAAATCGAACAAACTCCAATAACTAAAGCCCGGCAAGCTGCTGCCGCTCTAGCGCCTGCCGCGCCGCTTCTTTTCTAGTACGAATCAAAGCGGCGCTTGTCACGTTGACACGTTGTCACGCGGAGGCGCGGTGGGCGACAGAGCATGCCGGTTTAACGACATGCAAATTACATACTCTACAGACACAAACTTGGCTCGCGCGCCTCATGCTACCGCGCCGGCGCCCGGCGTCAAAGAAATTTTTGAAAGATAGCGAATCGCTTATTTGTTTAACGCACAGCCGAAGGCGTAAGCGGACCGCCAGACAATGTCGCCTACGGCTCCGCGTTAAACGAGCAGACGAGAGGGGTCGATGTCGGCTTTGCACAATAAATCCCGCCTGCACATTTAATCGCGCGGCTGCACAAATAACCCGGGGATGCCGAATTGGGCCACGAATTTCTAGCGTTTCGTTGCCCAATAAGTTCATTCTGGCCAACGAGTTCCTAGGGTTTGCGAATCGGCTCCTGATTTCTCCAATTTATCACTATCGTTCCCCGGCTTTGCCCCAATACCTAGCACTTGTCCCAAAACCTAACAGGCTGTCCCAAAACCCTCCAGCCGAGTGACCTAGGCTTACTTACCCTTTTGTTCCTTCTTTGGGCTGACTCGTTTAAGAACATAAAGTAGATTCTGTGATTTCTCGCGGTACAGCCAGATTTTCAAGCTATCCTCATCTAACTCGTATGTACCAGCCTCCATAGCCTCGGGGTTGCCAGCGTTGCCCCATTCAATGGTATGCAGCAGAGGAATGATGCTGTAGTGGAACCGGCCCACCGGACAGTCTATCACTCCATTGCTGAAAAATTCCCACTTAGACCCAACACGAAACCCACTTCCTTCCACGCTAACCGTTGTCCATTTACCTTGGATTGCCTCCCGTTCGCGTATGTGAAAGCGCACCGCCACAACAACTGCCAATAAGACACTGACGACGATATAAACTCCAGCGAGTCTCAACCATAACCTCCGACGCTCGCCTCCTCTGTCAGATCCACCAAGGTCGGAACTTGATCGTCCTACTTGCTCGGTGGGGAGTTTCATGTTGATCCTCTCGGCAGCTTGGGAACGGCGATCCAGGGGCTTTGCACAATAAATCCCGCCTGCAAATTTAATCACGCGGCTGCACAAATAATCGAACTAGGCTCAATAAGTCGGTGGGCTGCCCAAAAAGTAATTGCCATGCTTTCAGTCGAACATCTTGCGTTGTGTCGTCGGCCTATACACTCGCAAGGTCGCATCTTCATTGACCAAACGATTTTTCTTTGCCTGAATAGACACGTTCGCACGCTGATACACCAAGCACGGCCATTGCATAAGCCGCTTGTGCATATCTTCCGGGGGCACAAAGAACTTTTCAGAAAGAGCGTTACGTAGAAGCTTCTGAATTTCCCAGACATCACTGAACCCATGCTCGTCAACGATGTCTGGATACAAACTTTCTGCATTAAGCACAAGATTTTTATAAGGCATGCGAATCGCTGCGCTCAATCGGCGTGCGTCGCGTTCCATGCGGTTCCATTGCGGGCTGTTTTGCACCTCTAAGAATTCAGGAAACGACTTTACCTGAATGAAGATTGCCTTGTGCAGGATGACGTGAGCTAGTTCCTCGCCGACCACCGCATAGAAGGCCGGAGTCGGGCCATCGGCTGTCTCTGCGTCAAAGTAGATGATTAGCTCATTGCCGCCACCATAGCGACACACCGCGCCTTCCGTCCCGGTGTATTTGCTAATCCCTTCGACGGTATCGACATCGCCAACTCCCTCTGCGTGCTGAAGGAGGTCTTCCACGTTCACGGGAATCTTGAATTGAACATCTTTCCTCGACTGCAAGTAGTCGTGGGCGGTCTGCTCAAGCTGGATATCGGTGTATTCGATCAATCCTTCAATCGTCACCATGCTTCCGCGCCTTGCGTCTGTGTTTTTTTAACATTTCAACGAGTATCTTCAACTCGTCCTCGGTAGGGCGCATTTGATTGAGCGTCCGACAGAGGACGGGAAAAATTTCAAGCTCCGCATAATGCTGAACATGCGCAGGGAGTTGGCCTGGCTGTCTAGCAAGAAAGAAAAATCGCTCCCACTCAACCGATCCATCAACAAGGGCCAACGCATCTGCGATCTGTCGCAGTTTTTCGGGGGACGCTGGTGCGCCTCTTCGCCCATGTTCGATGGCGCTAAGATTGGACGGCAATTCGCCGATCATGTCCGCGAATTGCTTCAAGCCGTATCCGCGACTCATGCGGATACCCTTCAAGAATTTTCCAAAGTCGGTTGCCATAGCTCCTTATCTCCTATGCCGTGCGAGATCGACAAAGGACGCGCTTATCTTATCTTGATAAGATAAGCATCAAGTCTTGGAATTGCAAGCATATCAGCCGATGCAGATAAAAAAAGTTATCACGTATTGACTACTTTTTTTGACTCGCTAATGATTAAGGGGTACTGCAAGTTCGCCGTGTGGATAAGCGGCCCCTCCAACAGAGAAGGGAGTCAAGAAATACAACGACCCTGAGCAAAATTGCAATCTTCGCTCAGGGTCGCGTCGTTGGTGGACAGCTTGACTGGCGGGAGGACGGTTCTCACCGAGCCTTGCAAACCCCGGAAAACCAGTTCGACTCTGGTGCCAGTCTCTCCGCCCACCGAACCTTACATGACCCCGTCGCCGAGCTGGTTCAGGCGTCCCACTGCTACTGGGAAGACGCCGGTTCAAATCCGGTCGGGGTCTCCAAAAACAACCGCGCCTTGCGGCCACGGCTGCTTCTGCGCGCAAGTATAGGCTGATTATCGTTTCCTTTCAAACTGTTTTTCACGATCCCAGTAAGGACTTTTGCATTTTGGGCAGACCGTGGGCCTCTCTGCACCTCGTGGCAGCCATTCGTGACCACAGCGACAGCGGCAGCCGGTAAGGGGCACCATTCCCAACGGCTTCTCTGGCTTTTTCATCCGTGACCTCTCTTTAGGAATATACTAATAATATATCCCCACTAGTATTGACCGTCAATCTATTCATGGTAATATACCGTTAGTAAATTACTAAAGGGTAACGCCATGACAGTGATTAACGAACGAGAGCAACGCGGGGTTTTGATTGCGGCGACCTGCAAGTTGACCAAAAAGGGAAACGCTTGGCTTGTGCCGTCGCAATCAGGCAAAGGCAAATACACCGTTTGTCCCGACAAGGATTGCCCCCATTGCAGTTGCAAGGACCATGAAACAACAGGCCAGCCCTGTAAACACATTTTCGCAGCACGGATCGTGATTCAGCGCGAGCTATTTGACGACGGATCGGTTGTAGAGACTCGGCAATTAGTCGTTACCGAGACGCGCAAAACGTATCCCCAGGATTGGCCGAACTACAACCGGGCGCAGGTAAACGAGAAAGAGCAATCTCAAATCCTGCTGCAACAACTCTGCAAAGGAATTCAGGATCGACCTCGCACGCCCGGCCCCGGTCGTCCCGCCATTACTCGTGCCGATGCCATCTTCGCGGCGTGCTTCAAAGTATTCAGCACCTTGAGCAGCCGTCGTTTTTCGTGCGACCTGCACGACGCCTGCGATAAGGGATACATCGCACGCTGCCCGCACTTCAATTCCGTGTTGAATGTGTTCGATGATCCCGACACCTACGAAATTCTGAGGGCGCTAGTCGAGGAAAGCGCGGGGCCGCTAAAGGCTATCGAGTCTCACTTCTCGATTGATTCATCCGGCTTTAGTGGTTGCCGATATGACCGATGGATTTGCGAGAAGTACGGCACGCCGCTTCAAAAATCGCTTCGGGCGTGGTGCAAGGCGCACGTCGCGACCGGCGCGATTACCAATGTGGTTGCCGCAGTTGAAGTTCTCGACAAAAGCTCTAGCGATACGGTCGCGTTTCCGAAACTGTTGGCCACGACGGTCAAGCGATTCGACGTTACCGAAGTGTCGGCTGATTTGGCTTACTCGTCACACAAGAACCTTTGCCTAGTCGCTGGCGTCGGCGCTACGCCGCTGATCCCGTTCAAGAGCAACGCAACCGCGACGCAAGGCGGATTGTGGGCCAAAATGTTCGGCTACTTCATGCTGCACCGCGACGAATTTCTGGCCCGCTATCACAAACGCTCGAATGTCGAATCGACGTTCAGTATGATTAAGCGGAAGTTTGGCGACTCAGTGCGGAGCAAAACCGATTTGGCGATGAGGAATGAAGTTCTCGCCAAATTGGTTTGCCACAATCTTTGCTGCTTGATTTCCGCGATGTATGAAATAGGCGTCAATCCGGTGTTTTGGGTCGATCAGGCGCAGGCGGGGTAATGTCGGGTGAAACAATGACAGGCCAGCCGAGATCAGGCATCTTCTACCATGGCACAACGACAGAAGTGGAAATCGGCGACCGCGTGCGTCTAAAACCGTGGTTCTTCGGCTGGTTCAGAAAGTCGTCGCTGGGGAATGTCTGTTACATTCCGGGAATCAGCACGCCACATCGCGATCTTGAATATGAGGACGTGAAGGAATGGGCCATACTCCGAGACGATGGAGTAATTCTGTCTTCAGCCTATGACCCGAATGGGTTTTTCAACGGTCAAATCAGTAAGTACGTAGAGTTCGTCTCGCGAGGCTCTGTCGAACCAATCTCGCCCGAAGAACGACTCGACGACACCGAACCAGAACCGAATTGATTAAATGTGCAGAAAGGCGAGTTGCACATTTAAGCGACTCAAAACCGCATTATTTGTGCAAAGCCGGTCGATGTCAGTACGCCTTGAAGTTGCTCGGCCGTGCGGCAAAACCATGGCCATTGCCGCCTTCAAACACACTGAATTCGGCCCACACGGGCATGTGGTCGCTGACTCGCTGGGCTTGCTCGACGGTCAGATTGTATTGGCGAATAAAATCGAACACGCCGCCGCGCCCAGTGAACTCGGTCGTCGCCGTTTCGTGAAAGAGAATATTGTCGTATTGCGCATTGTGCAGCGTGTTGGTCGGTGTTTCACCATTGACGACCTTGACGAGACCCTTGAGCTTGCCGAGTTGCCGCATGCTGAGGGCTTTGGCATTGAAATCGCCGAGCATGATCACGTCGTCTTCGCCGCGGCGCACATCGTCGCGAACTTTGAAGAACACATCGTCGAGCACGTCCAGTTCTTGATCGGTTTCGTCGGGATCGGTGTGTATCGTCACGAGCGAAAACGTGAACGCCTGCTCGGGCGAAGGGCCGCGAGCGCGGAACCAACCGACCAGCGGCTCGCGGTGCAGCAGATCGTCCGGATCATCGACGGTGTACAGCTGATTGCGGTCGATTTCGATCGTCTCGGTGTCGAAGACAAAAGCATATTGCTCCTTGCTGCTCGAGCGGCCGAGGCGGGGGCCGAGGGCGTAGTCGTACCGATGCCCATCGTTGTTTAATAACGAGATAAGCTGCGGCAGAATATCCTGGCTCACCGAGCGGACCTCTTGAATCGCGATGAGGTCGAAATTTTTCAAGATCGCGACGATCGTTTGCATCGCGGCGGGATCGTTGAGCTTGGCCTCGCCGAAAACTTGAATGTTGAAGGTCGCCAGGCGGATCGTATCGTTGCCGCGCGTCGGTGGAGCGGAGTTACCGCCCATACCGGTCAAACTTGGCAACGAAATATTCGTCAGCCCATGCTCGTTCGCCTGCTCCACGGCATACCAGCCGCCCAGCACCGCCAAAGCGCCGACGATTAGCTTAAAAAGTCGTTTCATGTGTGCTTCCTTGCACGTCGCGGGGCCGTAAGTTCGCAGCCACGAATTTGCGGCGATTAGCGCGCGGAGTATCCCGATTACAACCAAATGCGGGGCGAAGAATATCGTGGGTTGGATTGCGGTTCTAGATCAATTCGGCCGACTGAAACGCAACCTCCCCAGAAAAACATGGGATTGAAGGAATCGCCAGAAGCGGATTTATCGCTCGCCATTTGCCGCCGCTGTTGATCGGTGCGCGGGACTGGTAAAATCCGGTGCGCTATCGCGTGATAGCATCGGCGAATGCCATTGGATCGCAAGATCAGTTCGATGTGTTTGCGTTCGTGTAAACGGGAGCGGAGTCATGGCGAGAGTGAGTCTTGTGCAAACCACCCAGGGGCCGCGGAATTTTTATAACGTGGATGGAACAGTAGGTCCTGGCGGCTTGAATCGTCGCGACGATGTTCTGCTTGTCCAGTATTTTTTGAATGCGGCGTTCGACAGCAGCGTCTTTAGCGATTCGCAGCCACCGGACGGTGATCTAGACATCGATGGCCGGCCTGGCCCAAAAACCTTCTCCGCTATCCTGCACTTTCAAACGGTGATGCGAAAGAAAGGACACGCTATCGCGACCGATGGTCGGGTCGATCCCCCAACGGGAGAAGAGATTCGCGGCTCCATATCCAATACACAATACACAATTATTTATTTGAATCTGGCCTATGCCTTCGATCGTCCGGACGACTGGCCAGCCGTATCCGAAGCGAGCGACTGTCCTGCCGAACTCAAAACACTTCTTAAGGAGCCGAAGTTTGCTGGGGAAAAGTAGGCGGTGAAACGCTGTGCGAGTTGGCCCTAAGCTATCGACTTGCCCCTTCACTACTCGGCGGATGATCGAGAATATGGCCGATGGGCATGAGGTACATCTGGCGGCCGAGGTTTTCGTGGGACGAGTCGATGCAGACGGTGCGGCCGTCGCGTGTGGTGCGCGCGTGGATGTCGATGCGATGAATCGTGCCGACTTGGGCAGTATTTTTCAGCTTGGCGAGCGGGACGAACAGCCGCGTCGGCCGGTGATAGAGGACGATGTATTGATAGCCGGCGAGCGGATAGGTATCGAGCAGCAGCCACTGGCCGCCGGGGAGCACTGTGGGGTCGAAATTCACGTCGCCCACATCGGCCACGCGCTGCGGCTTACCCGAACCGTCGTCTGGAAAGATTGAAAAGTGGTGCCCTTCGAGAATCGTCTTGTCGTCGAGCCATAAATGGTGGCTGGGCGAGTTGTAGAAAAAACGCACGTCCTGGCCATCAGCCGAGACCGACCAGCCGGTAGTTTGGACAGGCCGGTCCGCGTTTTTGAGGAAGGCGATGAATCGCGTGCCGGATGGATTCCAACCTTCGCGGAAGAAGTAGAGCGGCGTTTGCCCCTTGTACCCATCCGGAAAGGCGATTTCGGCCATTCTCTGAAGGCTGACCAGCAGCTCGACGCGGCCGGTGCTCAGGTCCATCTTCTCGACGCCGATCGTGGCCGGCGCGATTTCGGCTTCCAGCGGATCGCGAATGCCGACGTAGTTGGTTCCTCCGTGCTTCATGCGGGCGAAATCGTGCGTCAACGTGAAAGCCCCATCGCGCGAAACATCATAAATCGGCCGCGGCAGCGTGCGGCGTGCGCCGCTATTGAAGTCATAGGCACGGCAAACGAAGGTTTTGCCGTCGTCGGCGCGGTCGTTCCACAGAATTTCGTTTGCATTGCCCCGCCAGGTCAGGCGGCAACCCTGCTGCCAATTCCAGGCCGTCGTCTCGCCGATCTTCGTCCACTTGTTGTTGTCCTGCAGGTCGATGTAGCCAATTTCTCCTCGGTCCGACGGCTTCACATCGCGATTCTGAAAATCAACCTTCATCGCCAGCGCATATCGCCCCGACTCATCGAATTGTTGACCGTCGAAAAACCAATAGCCGGTGTAGACGGGCCGGTCTTTGGTTCCTGAATTTGAAATGCGGATGAGTTCGGCGTATTGAAAGTTGTCGCCGTTAACGACATCTTGCCAGGTTTTGCAGGTTGAGTAGCCATTCGGGGCGGCTGGCTCGGCGCTGTCGGCATTGGCCGCGAAGTCGCAGTAAAGGATTGTAAAAATTATCAGCGTGCGAAGTTTGTTGCGCATGAAGCGGATTGTAAGCCGACAACGTGCTGAATTCAAAATCCAGGGCTTCGAGGCGCGGCCGGCCAGAGGCCCGCCACATGCGGGCAGATCACGCGCAGCGTGATGGCTGCATTACCGCGCCGCCGCCAAACTCTCTTGCCTCCGCCGCTGCCGTGTGCGGTCGTTTTCCGTCAGCAGCATCTTGCGAAGCCGGATGGAATTCGGCGTGACCTCGACGAGCTCGTCGTCCTCGATGTATTCGAGGGCCGATTCGAGGGACATTTGGCGCGGCGGCTTGAGCAGGATGTTTTCGTCGCTGCCGCTGGCCCGCATGTTGGTGAGCTTCTTTTCCTTGGTCGGATTGACGGCCAGGTCGTTGTCGCGGGCGTTTTCGCCGACGACCATGCCTTCATAAACTTCGTCGTTGTGCGTGACGAACATGTCGGCCCGCTCTTGCAGCGTGTTCAGGCTGAAGGCGTTGGCCTTGCCGGTGACCATCGAGATATAGACGCCGTTGGGCCGCCGCGGCACCTCGCCCTGCATCGGCTTATAGCCGGCGTAACGATGGTGAATAACGGCGGTGCCTTGCGTAGAGTTGAGCATCCTGGTGCGGATGCCGATGAGACCGCGCGCCGGGATGTTGAAGCGGGCGTGAGTGTATTCGCCGCGAACGTGCATCTCTTCCAGCTCGCCGCGACGAGCGCCAACAATCTCCATGACGCTGCCCAGCTTGTCGGAGGGAACTTCCACGACCAGCGTTTCGAAGGGCTCGTGCGTCTCGCCGTCGATCTCTTTGGTGATGACGCGGGGCTTGCCGACGGATAGCTCGTAGCCCTCGCGGCGCATGTTTTCGATAAGCACGGAAAGGTGCAGCACGCCGCGGCCGGAGACCGCGAAGGCGTCACTGTTTTCCACTTGCTTGACGCGGAGGGCGACGTTCCGCTCCAGTTCCTTGAAGAGTCGTTCACGAAGCTGGCGGTTGGTCACATATTTGCCGTCGCGTCCGGCGAACGGTGAGCTGTTGATCGTGAAGATCATTTCCAGCGTCGGCTCATCGACGTGCAAGCGCTCCAGCGGCCGATGATGCTCGCGGTGACAGATCGTGTCGCCAATTTCGACATCTTCGATGCCGACGATGGCGCACACGTCGCCGGCGGTCGCTTCGTTCACGGCGACGCGGCCGAGCTTGTCGAACGTGAAGAGTTGTGTGATGCGGGACTCGGTGACTTTGCCCTCCGCCTTCAGGCAGGCGATTGTCTGACCGACTTTGATGTTGCCGGACTTGATGCGGCCGATGGCGATGCGGCCTACGAACTCCGACCAGTCGAGCGTGGTGCAGAGCATTTGCAGCGGAGCATCGGGATCCACTTCAGGACCTGGAATGCTTTCCAAAACCATGTCGAGCAGGGGCTGGATCGAATCGGTCCGCACAGCCGGATCGGTCGTGGCATACCCATCGCGGCCGCTCGCAAACAGATATTTGAAATCTTCCAGGTGCTCATCCGCGTCAAGCTCCATGAGCAGGCCGAACGCTTCATCCAGCGTCGCGTGCGGCTGAGCATCCGGCCGGTCAATTTTGTTGATAACGACGATCGGCCGGAGGCCAGCTTCGAGGGCTTTGGAAAGCACGAATCTCGTTTGCGGCATCGGCCCTTCAGCCGCATCGACCAGGACGACGGCCCCATCAGCCATGCGGACGACGCGTTCGACCTCGCCGCCGAAATCAGCGTGGCCCGGCGTGTCGATGATGTTGATTTTCACGCCCTTGTAGGGCAGTGCGATGTTCTTGGCCAGGATCGTGATGCCACGCTCCCGCTCTAGATCATTGCTGTCGAGCATGCAGTCGTGATCGAGCTCGCTGGCACGAAACTGCCCGCTTTGCTTAAGAATACAATCGACGAGCGACGTCTTGCCGTGATCGACGTGGGCGATGATGACGATATTGCGGATGTCGGTGCGGCGCATGCGGAATCAGAGGTCAGAAATCGGAAGTCACAGATCAGAAAGTCGGAACTGCGGAGCATCAGCCGGCGAAATGACAGCCGGAAAACTGTAGCAGCTTACTCCGCAATCCCCATTCCGCTTATTCGATCGTAGGCGGGATGCCCAAAATGGGGTAGGGGAGTTGACAGGCGGGACGGCAGAACTGCAGGCGTTCAGCTTGCACGGCGGACTCTTTTCTTAACGCGGCTGTCGCTTCCTGAGCCTCGCAACTTCCGATTTGCCAGCCACTTTCGAATCGAAATTGCACTCTCCTGAGATCGCTTGCCATCGAGAATGCCCACCATCGTTAAATCTTCATCGAGATCCGGCCAGTGCAGATAGGTTCCGTCCTCGAGGAATTCGACGTTTTTCCGCTCCTTTGATGTGCCGTGCAGCAGTCGCGGAAACCAATCCCACGGCACCATGAGAATTCTGCCGTCATCCAAATGAACGGCGAATGAATGCTCCCGGCAAGTTATGGATCGAGCCCGCGGCCCTTTCTCACCGTTTGAAATAGGCATGCCATTTCTCCAAGAAATTTACGAGAGTGGCTGAAGTCGTGAAATTGCAGCAGCCTTTTCGCTCCGCATCGCCTGCCATAAATCCCAATCTTGCTGCAGCCCTAGCCAGAAATCGGCCGACATGCCGACGACACGCGAAAGTCGCAAAGCCGTGTCGGGCGTCACGCCACGCTTGCCGCGAACAATCTCGTTCAGCCGGGGGAACGAAATTCCTAATCGCACCGCCAACGCGGACTGACTGATGTTCAGCGGCTTAATGAACTCTTCCAAGAGCATTTCGCCCGGATGAGTGGGTGGCCGTTTCGCCGGCAGCCGGCGGACCGTTGCGGCTGAACTTGGGCGCTTACTCGGCGGCTTATTAGTGGTAATCGACGATTTCGACTTCGCTTGCATTTCCATCCTCCCACCGAAAACAGATCCGCCACTGCTCGTTTATCCGAATGCTGTGCTGGCCTTGCCGCGTACCATGCAGACGCTGCAGCCGATTACCCGGTGGTACATTCAGCTCGGCAATGCTGACTGCCCGATTCAGCTGGTCCAGCTTTCGCCGCGCAATCGACCATAGCGACTTCGGACACGTCCGCAGCCCGGCGCGAGAACTTACACCGTCAAAAACATCTTCCGTGCCGCGATCGCCAAATGACGTTATCACTGACCACGTTATAACGGCATCTATTATAGGATGCCAGTCGCGAGAAGACCATTTAGCGGCCAATCACATCCAGCGGCCTTGCTCGCGTCGCCGCCGTCGGCGAGTCGCCCCGAACCGTCCCGCGGGCTTCGACGGTGGCCTGCGGAGCGCTGGCGAGGTCCGTTTGCACCGTAATCGTGTACCGGAAATCGCCCGGCTGCTCGGGAGCGGCGACGGTAACCGGAATGAAGTGGACCTTCTTCGACGCTTCCGGCGTCGTCTTGAATTGCAGGCCGTCGGCATCAGCCGCGACGCCCAGAATGTGGAACGGCTGCTTGCCGGTGATCACGAGTTGCTTGTTCGCGGTCTGCCCCGGCGCTAGTGTGCCGAACAACAGCGGCGATGGATTGATCGAGAGCGGCGGAATCACGCGGCCTTCAACGGGCAGCACGACGGCGGGCATCCGCTGGTCGTTGGTGACGAGTGTCAGTTGATCCTGCAAGATGCCCGATGGCGCATCGGTCTTCAGCCGCACGACCATTTTGTAAGTGATCGCACCCGGCTGACGGACCGGATCGCCCAGCTCGACTTCGAGGTTCGTGTTCAGGCTGCGGACATCGACAATTTGCCAATTGGAGCCGCCGCGATACGTGACGGTGACTGTTTGCTCGCCGCTTGTGCCTTGCTCGATATCTCCGAGGGCGGCGACGCCGGGCTGAAAATCGACGTCCGAGTGGATATAGCCGGCGATCGTGATCGGCACTTCGGCATAGAACGGTTTATCGATGACGACGGTCAGCGTCGAGTTTCGCTGGCCGACAAACGAGCGGGTGTTGAGCGTGGCAACGATCGAGCCTTTTTCCCAGGTCTTCAGCGTCGGCTTGGTGATCGTCGGCGTCGTGCAACCGCAACTCGTGCGGACATCCAAGATATGGATGTCTTCTTCATAGACATTTTGCAGCTCGAAGGCGAACTCCGCCTTGGCCCCGCGAGCGACGTGGCCAAAGTCGTGGTTGGTGACGGCAAACATTTTCTGCGCCCACTCTTTCGCCTGCGAAAATCCAGGCGCGAGCGCGACGACGCAAACCGCAATAGCCACGTTCCGGAGCATGATGTCTCCTGTGGCCGCCCCCCGGCGGCATCATTGATCGTAAGGCGGCAGTGCTAGCGGCGAAATCATGCCGCGGCCGATCAGCGCACGGTACGTTCGGCGTGCTCAAGCACGACAGCCCCTCCTAGGTTATTCGGCAACCGCCCGATGAGGCTAAAAGACTTTTCGGGATGTAGCGGGTTTGCCGGGAAAAACGCTAGCTATTAGCTGCTTACATGTCAGGCGATACCAACTATTCCCCGGCCACCGGCATCTGCAGCAGCATGTCCGGCGTTTTCGCCGCGCCGAGAAAATACGTCGGAAATCGCCCGTCCCACTTTTGCAGCTTGTCGCGCTCGATTTCGAGTCGCTTAAGCAGGACATACATCTCGCTGTCCATCTTCGCCTTGTCGATCTCATAACCCTTGGCGTCAGCGACGAGCTTGATGCTGTCGGCTTCGGCTTGCTTGCTCATGATCAGAGCTTTGGCCCGACCTTCGGCTTCGGCGAACACGGCCTTGTTGGTTTCCTCTTGAGCCATAAAGCCGGCGGTGGCGATCGCCTTTTCCTGCTCGGCATTGAACACGCGGACCATCGTGTCCATGATCGACTTGTCCTTATAGATGAAACCACCCGTGATGCCGAGGTTCGTGATCGTCACACCGCGATCCTTGAAGAAGTCGCAAACGTCCTTCGTGGTTCGCAGAATATGCGGCGTAGCTTCCTGCCGCAGCTTCGTCATCGGCTGATCGGTCACTTCCAGGCCGAACGTCGCCTGCAGCTTGCCGCGAACTTCAGTATCGAGCACATCCTTCAACGAGCCGTTGGGATAGTTGTGCAAAAATCGCACGGCGTCGTCGCGCGAAGCAATCCGCGCCGTGCAGGTCCAGCCGGTAGAGAACTCGACCTGGTCCGAAGTCATCACCCAGATGGCTTCGTTTTTGTTCGACGTGCCGCTGTTCGGATCAGCCGTCCATTCACGCGTCACCGGCGACTTATCGACCTTCACCAAAATGGCCGCATTCTGCCACTTTCCATTCGGGCCCAGATATTCATAGCCCTTGGGAACCCACTGCTGCGGAATGCGAACTTGCTTCGTATAGACGAGGTTTTGCTTGAGGTATTCCTCGTTGTTCGTCGAGGTCTGCTTCTTCACGTCTTCGGTGAGCGGCAGCAAAAACGCCTCTTCGTTCGGACTGATCGTTTGCAGCTCGACCGGCTCAAACGGCCGCCAGCAGCCGGTTGTCAGGGGCAACATGGCCAGCGCCAAAACAAGCATTGCTCCCTTCTCCCCGGTACTCCGGGGAGAAGGGCTGGGGATGAGGGGCTGCGCCGTACTCGCAGTGCAATCGCTTGCATTCAAGGCATTTAACGCATTATCAAGACTTGTGAAGATACCATTGCTCCCTGCCAGAGGGCCGGGGTGAGGGTTAGCGCCTCGGCTCCTAACCCACTTCGACGCAGCCGCATTCAGCCACGAACCGAGATCAATGAAAATGAGCTCCAAAGCGGCCAGCCCGACGACGACCGCGATCCCCAGACGGCGCAGCGAGCGCGTCTGGTGCATCTGTTCCATGCGAACCGTGTCGCCGCCGTCGCCATGTAGCTGCGCGAGCGCGGCTTCCATGACTTCTGGGCGCTCGGCTGAAGTCAGCCAAGCCTCGAACGCCAAACTCAGCCCCACAACCGTCATCAGCAAACCGAACTTCCAAAAAATGCCGTTCATCTTCAGACCTCCGATTGCCGCGGAGCCGATTCGTTTCATCTTGGCTAAGGAGAGGAGAGCCACGGATTTTCACGGATGACACGGATGAGATTGATCCGTGTTATCCGTGTTTATCCGCGGCTAATTCTCTTTTCATTGCGAGATATTGCATGGCCGAGATATACGGCCAGACAGACACTCTTCAGGCCAAAAACGAAGAACGCCCGCGGAAAACTGGGCCGGATCGTCCGAGCCTCGGACGAGAATGCCCTTTCAAATTGGAACCGGCTTACGCACCGGCCCCGCCTGCGAGGTTAGCTGACGGGCTAGAGCTTGAAAGTGCTCCGATCCGATGGCTCGAATCTGCGCCCCGGGAACAAGCGGCCATGATGCTCAAAGCCGTCTCATTCCAATTGGTTCCCCCGCTGCCGGTCGCTTTCGGACCGACATTCGGCTGCTAGTTACGTATTATATCGACGATGGGAGCCAACCGCACAATACAGCCAATCGGATTGTCTTAAAGCTATGCTTTGCAAGCACTTAAGCTACAAGTCGATAAAGACCTTTTTCCGGATCGAAATTATGGCTGCTTCCTATACTGCACTAATCCAACGCGACGGACCTTGGTGGATCGGCTGGATCGAGGAGATTCCGGGGGTCAATTCGCAAGGGGCGACTCGCGAGGAACTGCTTGAAAACCTACAGTCGGCACTTCAAGAGGCGCTCGAACTAGCTCACAAACCCCTGTGACTTTCACGCCAGCGAGTCCTGTCTTTATCCCGAAGGGATTACAGAACATAGCCGGGGGTTAGGAGCGCAGCGACGCCACCCCCGGTTACCAAACACCAATAATCCTCGCACCCTGAAAGGGTGCCACAGATGCCCGAATGTAAGGCGAACGAACCGCCCCGGAAAATCCATTCACGTTAGCGTCCAGCAAGGGCTCCCCTCTCCGCCGGTACTCCGGGGGAGAGGGGCTGGGGGTGAGGTGGCAACGGTTCACGGCAAGTCGAACTCATGCCGCAGCAAAGATTTGCTCGCTGAATCAGCGGTAGAGGCGCCGGGTGCCAGTATTCGTGTGGCTATGCTTTGCATACTCGCAAAACACGGCTGCGTAACGAATATCCCTCCGCTGCGACCAGCAGTTCACAGAACTCGCTCGGCGCAAGTCTCATCCAATCGTCCCGGCTCTTCTCATCCGCGCCCTTCGCGCCATCCGCGGTTCACTCTCTCTTCCCTTTTCGTGTAATTCGTGTTTTTCCTGGTCAATTCACCCTCCTCAAATGGACCACACTAGTCCATTCTCCCTCACCCAAAAAATAAATCCCCCCTCTCCACAACCCTCAGCCGCACCACTCCTTCCGTTCAGCCGCTCCTCCCAAAACCAAGAAATCCGTCAACAACTTCCTTGTGGACCCACGATCTTTTTGGGTAAATACGATGAATTATACTTTTGTATACTACAGGCCAATCTCTGTCAATCGTGAGGTGCTGCTATGTCTGAATTACTGTCTGCTCCAACCACGCCCGCCGCCGCTCCGCCCGCACTCCGCCGTGCCAAACGCCCCCTCAAGCCCCCCACCGAACGCGACCTCTACATCTACAAGCTCGTCAAAATACAGCTCCGCGAGCAATGGGAAGTCGCCTACGACCACCAGATCGACCGTAGCCGCGTCTCGCAAATCATCAAACGGGTCGACCGCTGGCTCGCCGCCGGCGGCGACCCGGCCGATCCCGTCCTCCGCGACCATGCCGCCCAACAAAGGCTCGATAGCGGAATGCTCAAGCTCCGCCTCGCGCGAGCCGTCGAGCTCGCTTCCAGGGCTCTCGAATTCCAGGAACCAATCGTCACAACCAAAAAACGGTTCCAAGGCAGCACCGAAGTCTGGCGCGAAGAAACCGCCCGCGATGTGCCCAAAATAAGTCTCTCGGCTCTCCGCACCCTCCTCGACGCCAGCAGTGCCCTCCAAAAATTAAACGAGTGCCAGAAACCGCCCACCTCTTCACAACCATACTCCGACGACGAGATCCTCCGTGTCGTCTTCGATCTCCTCCTCGGCCTCCGTCATCGCGCCGAATCCCAAGGCCACATCCCACCCAACCAAAACCACCGCACCACCATTTCCCAGACCCTCTCGACTCTCCTCGGCCCATCTCCAATGAACCCAACCCAAACAAACGCCCTCCCAACAACTTTGAACCTGGAACCCGGAACTTTGAACTCCCCGTCCAACACCTCACCAACCGCTCAACGTGAGCGCGAAGCCTTCGAGCCAAACGCCCTAACTACTTCACCACAACCAACTTGCAGCAACGCTCTCAACAAGCCCGCATCAGAAGTGAGCACTTCGCCAGACGCCACTGTCGAAGCCAAACTTAGGCGCCGGTGGGCCGACAGGAAACAGCCCTAGCGCCCTCCTGCGACCACGGGGCTTGTCCCCGTGGGGCATTCACTGGTTAGCTACGCGAGCCTCTCCCAAGTACGGATTTTAGCCAACCCGAGAATTGAACGTTGACGAAGCGCTAATTACCCGCTCGTTGGAATTGGCGGCGGGGAGGGCCAGAGTTTTGCGCAGGCCGCGGCTTGGTCGTGAGCAGTTTCAAATTGCCTGGCCCAAGAAGATCTTCCAGCCGCTCTTGGAGCTGCCGAGTGATTTCCAAGCGCACGCGGTTCGAGCGGAGGTGGATGCGGCTGCCGTCTTCGAGGACGACGGCAAGCTGCAGCTCGTTGTTGCCGGGTGCGGAGCGGCAGACCTCGCGAACGCGTTCGAGAATGTCGCTGGGATGCTCTGTTTCGATGATGCGGACGATGAGGCCGGTGGTGTAGCGCGAGTCGAGCTGATCGAGCGGGATGATTTCGTTGATGACGAGGTTCGCTTCCTCACCGCCGCGGCGATCGATGACGCCGCGGATCATGAGAATCGCGTCGGCTTGCACGAGCTGGCCCATTTCGGCGAAGCCTTCAGGCCAGAGAATGCAACGGATCGTGCCATCGACGTCTTCCAGATCGAACATGACGTATTTTGACGGCTTCCCCGGCTGTGGATTTTTGGTCGTGGAAAATTTGAGTGAAGAAATCATGCCGCCGAGGATGACTTCCGCGCGCTCTTTGAGCTGCGGGACATCGGCGGTCGTGTGCGAGCAGTATTTGCTGAGCAGCGGCTTATGCTCGTCGAGCGGATGGCTGGTAAGGTAGAAGCCGAGGACTTCTTTTTCCTTTTGAGCCCGCTCGCGATCGGGCCATTCGGGAATGTCGGGCAACGAGGAAGAGGATTTTGTCGTGGAGGCATCATCGTCGCCGCCGAACAGAGATTTCTGACCGCTTTTGCGGTCGGCGGCCAGCGCTGTGCCGGATTGAACGGCGCGGTCGATCACAGCGTCGAGCTGCGAGCGCTTCGCGGCGATCTTGTCGAACGCACCACTTTTGATCAGCGTTTCAATCGTAGCTCGACTCGCGCCAGCCGACTCGACCCGTTCACAAAAGTCGAACAGATCGCGGAAATTGCCGCCCGCTTTGCGGGCAGTCACGATCGCCTCGCCCGCGCTGCCGCCACAGCCTTTGATCGCGGCCAGGCCAAAGAAAATCTTCCCGTCAGCAACGGAGAAATCGACATCGGAGCTATTCACATCCGGTGGAACAACGTCAATTTCCATGCGGTCGCAATCTTCCAAATGCTCGGCGAGCGCATCTTTCTTTTGGAAGTTGCGGCCGGGAATGTCGCCGGACAAGAGCGCGGCCATGAACTCGACCGGATAGTGGGCCTTCAAGTACGCCGTCATGTAAGCGATGAGAGCGTAAGCGGTCGAATGAGATTTATTAAATCCGTAGCCCGCGAACTTGATGATCATGTTCCAGAAGTCGAGCGCCTGCTGGGAAGTAATGCCGTTCGCCTTCGCACCCGCCAGGAACTGCTCGCGGTTTTTGGCAATCAACTCTTCCTTCTTCTTGCTGATGGCTTTGATGCAGGTGTAGGCACTCGCAAGCTCGATGCCGCCCAGCTCGGCCAAGATCCGCATCACCTGCTCCTGATAGACCATGACGCCGTGGGTCTCGGAGAGGATTTTTTCGCAAATCGGATGAATGTATTCGGCTTGCTTGCGCCCATTTTTCACATCGACATATTCCTGGACCATGCCGCCTTCCAGCGGGCCGGGACGATACAGGGCGTTGGTGGCGATAATGTCGCGAAAATGATCGGGCTTCATCTTCTGCAGCAGGTCGCGGATGCCGCCGCTTTCGAGCTGAAAAATGCCCTTCGTTTCGCCGCGCTGGAGGAGGGCGAACGTTTTTTTATCGTCGAGCGGAAATTTGTACGGATCGACGCGGACGCCGGTGGTCTGCTCGATCAAATCGACGGCCTTCGTCAGAATCGTGAGGTTGCGGAGGCCGAGAAAATCCATTTTGAGCAAACCCGCCGCTTCGACATCGGCCATGGCCCACTGCGTGATGATGTCAGCCTTGTCCTTCACCCGGCAAAGCGGCACGTATTCCGTCAACGGCTTATCCGCGATCACCACTGCCGCCGCGTGCGTGCCAACATTGCGGGCCAAACCCTCGATCTTGCGAGCCAAATCCAAAACTTCGTGCGCTTCGGGATCGGTGTCATAAACCCGCTTCAGCTCTTCACCGGTTTCCAGCGCCTCGTCGAGCGAAATCCCGAGCTGCTCAGGCACCATCGCCTTAAGCGCGTTGACGCGGGCGATGGGCCAGCCGAGAACGCGTCCGACGTCGGTGATCGCCGCTTTCGCGGCGAGTGTGCCGAACGTCCCGATCTGGGCGACGTTTTCCTCGCCATATTTTTCCTTGACGTAGCGAATGATCTCGCCGCGCCGGTCCTTGCAAAAATCGATATCGATATCGGGCGCTTCCTTGCGGTTGAGATCGAGAAACCGCTCGAAGAGCAAATCGTAACGAATCGGACAAACATGGCTGAGATAGAGCGCGTAGCAAACGAGTGCCCCGACGCCGCTGCCGCGGGCCGTCGCCGGCACACCTTGCTCACGGGCATGGCGAACGAAATCCCAAACGATCAGGAAGTAGTTTGGAAAACCGAGCTTGTTGATGACGGAAAGCTCGCGGTCAAGCCGATCTTGCACGACTTGCGACAGCTCGCCGCCCGGCAGCATTTCTTCATCACCTGCGTAACGCTCTTTCAGACCGCTGACGCACAGTTCTCGCAAATAATCTTCGGTCGTCTTTTCCGGTGGCAGTTGGAAAACGGGGAAGTGCCTTTTGCCGAGTTCCAAATCAATGCTGACGCTGTCGGCGATTTGCTGGCTTCGGGCGACCGCGTCTTCCAGACCCGGAAAATGCTCGTACATTTCAGCGGCCGAGCGGAGAAAGAACGAATCGTTCTCCATTTTCATCCGGTTCGTGTCAGTGCGGAATTTGCCCGTGTTGATGCACAGCATCACATCCTGGGCCTCTGCGTCTTGTTGATTGACGTAGTGTGCATCGCTGGTCGCCACCAGCGGAATGCCGACGCGTTTAGCCAGATCAACCGCAGCTTCGAGTTGCAGTCGCTGCACCTCGACATTGTTGTTCATGATCTCGAGGAAGTAGCGTTCACCGAAAACGCCGCGAAACCACGCGGCGATCTCACGGGCCTCGCGAAAGTCCTCCACATCCGCGCCGCCTTTGATCAGCGACAGGCTCAGTTCGCTCGACACGCAGCCAGAAAGGCAAATCAACCCTTCGTGATGAGCCGCCAGAATTTCCTTATCAATCCGCGGCTTATAGTAAAAACCTTCCAGCGACGCCTTCGACGCCAGCTTGACGAGATTCTTGAAGCCCGTCCGATTTTGGGCCAGCAACGTCAGGTGGTAACTCGCCTCCTTGCTATTCGCCGCGTCCTTCTTCTCAAACCGGCTGCCGGGAGCGATGTAGGCTTCGTAACCGAGGATCGGATTGATCCCGACCTCTTTCGCCTTCTTATAAAACTCAATCGCCCCATGCAGATTGCCGTGGTCCGTCAGCGCCAGCCCGTTCATCCCATGCTCTTTGGCCCGCTTCACGAGATTGCCAATTTCACTCGCCCCATCGAGCAGGCTGTAGTGCGAATGGCAATGGAGATGAACAAAGGGCTTGGTCGATTCGGGCATTGGCAGTCCGTGCGAAAGATTCCAGAGAGTCAGAATATCTTGCTGCTCGATGGGGGAATTATATCGCAGGCGAAGAAACGTGGGTGCTGTGACTGCGAAGCGGACCCCACTGGTGAGACCTTCGACAAAACCCAGGCACCCATGCGAAAATTATTCTTCAGCTTTTGCCCACTAAAACGTATAATAGCCATAACTACATCGAGCCCACCGAATATGAACGCCCCGCACACGCTACCAGAGGCAACGCCAATGACCGCGAGAGACCTCCGCCGATTGCCTCCGGCCGAGCGCGATGCCATCTTATCCAGCGCGGCCAAGAACGCTGAAGCAGAATATCGTGCAAATTGCGAATTGACCGCCTTCGAAGCATTCGGTAAGGACGATTTGCGTGGCGAAAGCGCGAACACCGAAACGCGGTGAGATCTGGTTGATTGATTTTGATCCGGCCGTGGGCGCCGAAATTCGCAAAGCCCGTCCGGCAGTCGTTGTGAGCGTCGATTCGGTTGGCCGTCTGCCGCTCCGAATCGTCGTACCCGTCACGGATTGGAAACCGACTTATACAGCCTACGTCTGGTTCGTCGAGCTTCCCGCTACGCCGCAGAACGGGCTGCATAAGCACTCTGGGGCCGATGCGTTCCAAGTTAAATCCGTTTCTGAGGGTCGATTCGTGAGTTATCTCGGCGACATCCTCCCCACTCAAGTTGACGAAATCGCCGAGGCAATTGCGCTCTGCGTGGGGACGCCGTGATTTTTTGCTACCGCCGCGGCGGGACCGCGAATAACGCAAACTGCAGGATGACATTCTGCCCTTTGACCGACACAACTAAGTCGTGCTTGCCTTGCAGACTGTCGAGGTTGCGGATGAGGTGGGTATTCAGCCGCATGGCAAGATTCTGCTCGCGCTGGACGTTGGGCCACGCTTCGTTGTCGCGGCGGACGGCGTAGTAGAGCCAGTGGCCGCCGCTGGGCATGTTGCGGGGAACTTGCGTCACTTCTTCCAACCGTAAGCCGGGATGGAACGCTCGCTTGTAGTAATCGACCATGCTGGCGCTGCCGAATTTCCAGTCGAGATTCATCGCGCCGGGCTTGAGCAGCTCACGAACTTCGGTGTCAGGCAATTTGCCGCGATTGACGCCGACATACCAATTCCAGCCCTCGGCGAGCCACTGCGGATCGAGTTGCACCTGCATGCCGGGGCCGGTGCCGACGAAGAACCGGCGGACGACTTCGTCTTTGCCGGCGATGCCCTTCAAAATCTCTTCGATCTGATCTTTCAGCCACTTGAAGATTGGATAGAGATTGTCGTGATCGTACCGCGGAAATTCCGGCGCTTTGCGCGTCGGGCCGAAAATCGAGAGCTGGCCGATGGCGCGGCACAGTTCGGCATACGCCGGGAAAGGATGCACGCCAGCGGAGAAAGTCAGGGCGGAAAGAGCGGCGTAGGCTTCATTCAGCCGCGTCAGCATCAGCACCCGCCGCATGTCCATCGGATCATTCGAGGCCAGGGCCACATCGAGCGCCGAAACTTGCTCGGCCAGGACATTGATACTCTCGCCGAGCCGGTCGTAAATCACGCGGATGATGTCGCGGCTCAGCCGCGGCCAGGCTTCGATAGCCAAAAGTGGCGGAATGTATTCGCCATCAATTTCCGGCGCGGAGTTCGCGCCACCGGTGCGCTTGACCTGCGCAATAGGCAACACTTCAAAACCGGCATGCGACTGCGTTGAGAGCAATAGTCGCGTGTTGAGCGTCAAAAAATCCACATCCTCCTGATTGCTGCCGTCGGTCTCATCTTGCACGGAGTTGGTCGAAGGCAAATAGCGCGAGTCGGCCGACGCGCCGTCTTGGCCGACGTTGACGCGGCCCAGCTTCAATCGCGGCGTCGCCAGAAACACGCGAATTCGCGATTCCTGCTCGAAGGCGTCGGTCAACTCGGCCGTATCGATGAGCATTCCGGTTGCCGCTTCGCGCATGTCGAGCCGATCGGGCTCCTGGCCGACTTCGAGATTGATAATTGTGCCGTCCTTGAGGCGGGCACGGCATGAATTGATCTGAAACTGATTGTTGGCAAGCGCCTCTTCGCTGAGCGACGCCGTTCGCAGGCCGTAGTAATACGGATGATCGAGCTGCTGCGAAACTTCGTGCAGCTCGGACCAGTAGCGGTCAGCCGCTTGAAAATGCTGCGGCCGGAGGAACATGCCTTCGTGCCAGAAGACGGGCAAATTTCGCATCGCGGGCGGTCTTTCGCGTGGATTGCAATTTCGGACGATTATAGCAGCCGCTGGCGGGTGGGCAGCGCGGTTTTGTAGGATGGGAGCACAATTACCAGGCGATTCCTGTGAGGACTGAATATGAAGGCCGCAATCTTAAGCGTTGCAGTTGTCTGTTTGATTTCCCTGCCGATTTTCGCGGCTGGCGTGACTTACGACGGCGGCGAAGGACCCGGCAAGGGCAAATCCATCGTCCTTGTCAGCGGCGACGAAGAATATCGGTCGGAGGAGGCGCTGCCGCAGTTGGGGAAGATTTTGGCGAAGCGTCATGGGTTTCGGTGTACGGTTTTGTTTGCGATCGATCCGGCGGATGGGACGATCAATCCGAATGTGAGCAATATCCCTGGACTCGAAGCGCTCGACAAAGCCGACCTGATGGTCATTTTCACGCGCTTCCGCGATCTGCCAGATGACCAAATGAAGCACATTGTCGATTACGTCGACTCCGGGAAACCGATCGTCGGCATTCGCACAGCGACGCATGCGTTCAGCATCAAGCCGGGCAAGACGTACTCGAAGTATTCGCATAACGCGAGCGACGAAACGTATTCGCAGGGCTTCGGGCGGCAGATTCTGGGAGAGACTTGGATCAACCACCACGGCAAGCACGGCGTTCAAAGCACGCGCGGCATCATTGCCAAGAGTCAGGAGAACAATCCGATCCTGCGGAGCATCAAGGACGGCGATATTTGGGGACCGTCCGACGTTTACGGCGTGCGACTGCCACTGCCTGGCGACAGCGTGCCGCTCGTGCTTGGCCAGGTGCTCACCGGCATGAACGCCACCGACGCGCCGCTGGAAGGCGACAAGAACAACCCGATGATGCCCATCGCCTGGACCAAGACCTACGCCGGCAGTGCTGGTAACAAGGGCCGTGTGTTTTGTTCGACGATTGGGGCCGCGAATGATTTGAGCACGGAAGGGACGCGGCGATTGCTGGTTAACGCTTGCTACTGGGCTGTTGGGTTGGAGGACAAAATTCCTGCGAAGTCGGACGTGGCGCTGGTCGGTGACTATCAGCCGACGAATTTCAAGTTCAATGGATTTAAGCCGGGGGTTAAGGTTGAGGAGCATGAGCTGAAGTAAATCGATGGGTGCGGTTGATGATGTCGCTGCGCTAAAGTTGGAAGTTTTTTCATTACGAACGGGGTGAGGTGTTTTTGTAAGTGGTTGGTGAGGTGGCGTTTGCGACGGAGCGTTTTTTGGTGCCGCGCTCAAGTTGAGCCGTTCGCGAGTGTTGTGGGCGATGAAAATGGTGGCCATTGTGCGCGCAGTTTCGGTGTTGGATTGGGCCACGTGCTTTGTGCGCGCTCCCTCAAAAGCTCTATCGCGATTTGGCCGAAAAACCGGGCCAGATTGCGGAAGACCGCATTCAGGGCGGTTTTGACAGGTAGGATAAGGTCGTGAGATACCGCCTCCGCACGCTGTTAATTGTGGCTGGTTTGTCGCCGGTTCTGTTTGCGCCATTGTCGGCGACTTTTCTGATGTTGTCGCTTCGCGAGGCGGACAAGGCTAATGCTGCAAGGATCTTAATTGACTGGCTTGTCGATGGCCGTCCTGTTCCGGGGTTTGACGAGCTTCCGGTTAATGGCGAAATAACGCGGAAGAAGCGGTCATTCGCGGTCGCGTGCAGCTTTATTGACGCGCGAACGCAGCTATCGAGCGATTCACGAGTTCGGATCGTTTCGCATCCAGAGCCGTCTTCTCTGAAGCGCAGACAAGATGAGTCGGTAGCTCACATTGGAATCGGTTTGAAATCCGAATCACGATGGCAACTTGTTCTCGAAATTGAGAATGATTACGGAGTTAGCTCTGGCTGTCAGGCCTATCGATTTGTGTTTCACCGAAGGGTCTGGGGCCTCCGCGGACATGGCGAACTTCTATGGGATTATTAACGCATTGACCTCCAAAGTGGGCGTTTTGGATGATCAGCGGCGATGCAGGACCGCTGGTTCTTATTATCAACTCAGAACTAGCGGGGCTATTTCTTGCGCAGGTAGAATCAAGATATGCGATTCACGCTTCGCGATCTGTTCTGGCTGACGGCAGTCGTGGCCCTGACTGTGGGTTGGTGGATTGATGCGCGACGCTATGACTGGGGCGTTCAAACGGCTCAGTATCGAAAGGACTACTACAACCTGATGTCCGAGATTGCGCGCACGGAATCGCAAAAGGCGGTCGAGAAGCAGAAAGAGCTTTCTGAGGCGCTGCAACGAGTCAATGCGAAGGCGTCTGCGGCTGATGAGCCTGTGATAAAGTAGAATTAGTTCGAGCGACAGCCACTTCCAGGAAAAGAATGTCATGACCAGCATTCAAGTAAGCCTTGCTGAAACGGCGGCGGAGTTCGTGCAGCGTCAAGTCATGGCGGGCCAGTTCTCGACACCCAGTGAATATCTGGGTTTCCTGGTGGAGCAAGCGCGGGCGCTAGCCGAACGGCAGAAGCTCGACAATCTGCTCGAAGAAGGAATGCGGTCGGGCGATCCGATGCCTTTCAGCTCGGAATGGTGGCAAACAAAGAAGACT
>DASXLL010000398.1:0-29085 GCA_036496265.1 Pirellulaceae bacterium
CAGTTGGTGCATGGGGTGAGCAGGGGCTGGAAGTGAGCAGTCTCGCTGGTTTTGGGCCGCGTTGATTGGCTCTGGGCGAGGTTGCAGATGAAGGCCAGTCGCGGGGCAAAGCGCTGCCTCTAGGAGAATTCTGAGCGACCAAGAATTCAAAGAGCGGGCGCACCGAGGGCGCGGCGGTAATTTGTACAATTGTATAGAATAGCGGCGGGACTGTCAATGCACTGTTCCCTGTTCGTGCTGTTTCACGAGACGATATCCCAATGCGCGAGGAAAAAGGAGAGCGGCGAAGAGCATTCCCCCAGACAGACAGAGCCAGGCGGTGATGAATTGGCTGGACTCGCTGAATGGCGACCAGAAGACCCAAACAAACCTAGTCCACCAAGATGCGGTCCCATACCAAGGTGATGTCCAGGGCTGCCAAGTCAAAAGCGATGCGAGCCAGCCCACGAAGGCCGCGGTGATTGCTAGAACGGGTATTAACAAGAGCGGTAAATAACGCCGGCCAGGTGACGTCTCTAAGCCGAGCGCCGCCCTCATCGCAATTACCAGCGTCACGCTGAGGGCTGTCCCGCAAGCAAAAAGTGGTATCCACGATCGGTAGTGGATGCCGAACCACTGATCCCACGGAATTCCTATCCAGCGAATGAGCCCGCAGACGAGGGCCAGGGCAGTCATCCAAATCAGCACGTCGCGCAGTCCAAATTGACTCACTCTCAGGTCAAACGCGGTTAGGGAGGGCAATGAACGATCGCCCGGCTGGACAACCGCAACGCGAAATCCTTTCCGTCGCAGGAGAACGCAGATGCCGACGAGCATCGCGACTTGTATCAATATCAAGGCGATCGCGTTTTCGTACTCGTAACGAACGCGGCTCAGAAAAAGAAACAGCGTGCCGCCGACGACCATTGCAACGGGCAGGCGCGTGGTCCAGCGAGCGGAACCCAGGACGGCCCAGATCGTCAGGAGGCCGAGCTGCGCGGCAAACAGTGACGCCGGCTGAAATGAACTGCCCCACCAACTCGTGGCGTCAGTGAAGACCCAGGCCACGATCGCCTGGAAGTCGATCAAGATCCAGCACCAGGCGTAAAGAACCCAGCGCATCAGTTGCAAGTCGATCCAATGACCGCAGATGACGCCCATCAGGCCAATCTGAACGATGAACATCGCCATCGTCAGCGTTACGGACCAGTCGGTTCGCCACAGGCCCGCCACGCAGTCGAGCAACACGCGATCGATGGCGACAAAAACAGCCGGCAGCAGCACGCCAGCGGCGAGTAGACGCCAGTGCGATTGGGATGATGGCAGGGCGACCGACGACATCGGACGTTCCAGAAGATGAGAAGGTTTAGGTTACACCTACTCAGCGTGAGATGCCAGCAAAGACTTGAATATCAGGCGACTACAGCCGGGAGACGGCAACGAAGAAGGCGATGACGATGGCAACAAGGATCAATATTCCGAGACTTGTCGGCACGCTCGCCCGCTTCCCGGGCGAACTTTGAAGACTATTCAGCGTCAGTCCGATGAGAGCCGCGAAAACTCCGGCACCCATGCAGTAAAGACTCGGCAGTCTGCTCCAGGCGTTATTGGGAGGGAGTGAGGGCATGATCCAGAACGTGAAAGCGCCGTAACCGAGGAGTAAAAGGCCAATTGCAAGAATCGCGGTCCCAATTGTGGTCGCGATGGGCTTTGGGTTGCGGCGTGCTGGTGTACTAGCGCCAGATTGCGGCGATTGATAGGGGTTTTCGTCCATACTTTCAGCTTAGTCACGCGTCGAAGCGAAGTGCCAAAATTCAACCGGCGGGCGCGGCTAAACACGGCCTGTCAAGTTCGCCCGTACGGCAACCGCGACATTATAGGACCAATAAAGAATTAGCGCTATCGCGATGCTTGGCCCAGGATTGCTGTTAACTACGGTAAATGCGAGCAGCGGCGGTCCCAGCGCCAAGACGATCAGCAGCGTGCGAAGGCCGTATCGCATTATTGATAGCCTAGTGAGATCGCCACAATTGGAATGCCAATCAGAACCAAAAATAACCAGCCCATGAAAGCGACGAGAGTCGGGGGCGTTTCGTTGTTGATATATCCGCCGCGACTGACGTAGCCTGTGAAGCAGCCAAGTTCTTCGGGAAACCAGATGAGGCCGAGCGGCACTAGTAACACGACGGCCAGAGGAACCATGGGCGTGACAGCGCGCTGGTGAATCGCGATGGCAATCAAGTAGCAAAACGCGACGACAACCGCGGCGATTTTGTTGGCAAGCTCTCGATCGGTGTTGGCCGCAATGAATCGAATGGCGTCAGACACGTAGAACCGGGTTTTGGCTATTCGCGAATCGCCTTCCACCTTTCTATCCGGCGGCAAATGGAGGGGCTCATCCGACATACCCTCCATTCTATCCGCGGGCTAAAACGAGCCGCCAGCGCAATCGGCAATTTCAGCTTGATCATGAGGAGCGAGGGTGGTCGAATGGCGAGCCGGCGAATGGCGGTCTGAAACAAAACGCTGGCCGGAACCCATTTGAGGAAGGACCCGCGATGATTCAACGCAAGATGATCCAGCTCACAATGATCCAACGCTGTGTGCTGCTGCTGCCGCTTTTGGCTGTGGCCACTGTTTCCAGCCTGGTCGTGGCCCAGGAGGCGAAGCCGGGCCGGCTGCCGCCGGGATTGATTCGGGGCCCGTCGCAGCCGGTGCTTGATATTTGCGTGCGGGGGAGGATGCTGCGGAATCAAGGCGACTTCGATGGCGCGCGGCAGGCGTTTGAAGAGGCCCTGACTTTGGCGCGGGGGATCAAAGACAAATCCGGCGAGGCTTGGGCGATCAGCAATGTGGCCACGACCTACCGGTATCAGGCAGGCCTCACGAGCATTTCGGCCAATCTGGCGCTGGATGTCGTGCTCGCGGATAAGGCGATCGATCTGTATAAGGAGGCTTTGGCCATCGCGCAAGAAAACAAGGACCAATACAACGAAGCTTATGCGACGCTGTATTTGGGCGTTCTGTGGGCCGGGCGCGGCGAAACGGAGCGGGCGTTTAAGCAATTCGATAAGGCTATGGAGTTATACAAGGCCGTGGATGACCGGTATTACATCGGCCGCACGTTCGTGTTCATGGGCGCGACGACGCTGTACATGAAGCGCGAGGCCCAAAACGCGATTCCTTTCTTCGAGAAGGCGTTGCCGGAGCTGCGTGAATCGGAAATGTGGCATGAGGCGCAGGCGGTAGCGCGGGATTTATTCGTCGCGTATGGAGCCCTTTCCCAGTAATACCCGGCGTGAATCAGTGGCAACCAAGTAGTCAGTCAATCCAACATTTTGGGATGAAGATCGCCAAAATCTGGACGTTTTGGCTGCCGAGTCCCTCGCTCACGCTTCGGGTTTGTGTGCCGAGACCGGTGCTAGCCCAAATCCTTATATTGACTGACTACGAGAGCCATTATTGCGCCTTACGTGATCGTGAGGACGCGCTGTTCATTTACGGCCGCGCAGCTGATTTGCGGCCGCGCCGGGATTCTATCCGAACGTAATGGACGACGACCCGGTGACGCCCAGCACAGCGATCAGCACCACCGTCAGCCGAACTTCGATTGTCATGGCTTCGTTCCTGATCGCCATCTCTTACCCGCCATGTCGTCTGGTGTTCGCGCCAATAGAATGAAGCCCCTTGGCTCGTCCTTTGCAGGCAAATCGCGCAACCCACTATGATTCCTGTGCTGAGGTCTTTCGTTAAGCTACTGCGTGTCCTGTTAGATAGATTGGCCATCTATCATTCCGCAGGCAAATGGCTGTTGCTTGCCGCGATCGTTGGTGTCGTCGCAGGTTGCGGCGGAATTGCCTTTCAAATTGCCGAGCAAGCCGTCTATGGCACTTTGGCTCGTGGCTTTGCCGGTTTTTCGCCCAAAGACGCCGCCGGGGAAGGCCGCGTGGACAACCAGGCGCACCGTGAATTGTCGCCGTTGCGGTTGCTGCTCGTCCTGGCCGCGGGGGGATTGGCCGCCGGATTTCTGGTCCAGTCGTTTGCCCCCGAAGCGGAAGGACATGGCACGGATGCGGCGATCGAGGCGTATCACCACAAGCGGGGAGTGATTCGTCCCATCGTCCCGATCATTAAGCTGCTCGCATCGGCCATTACCATTGGCACAGGCGGTTCGGCAGGCCGAGAAGGCCCCATTGCGCAGATCGGCGCCGGCTTCGGCTCGTTCTGGGGAACTCTCCTCAAACTTCCGGCGCGTGATCGTCGGATTCTGCTCGCGGCCGGCATGGGAGCAGGCATTGGGGCAATTTTTCGCGCCCCGCTGGCGGGGGCGCTGTTTGCGGCTGAAATCTTGTATCGCGATGCGGATCTAGAAACTGATGTCATCGTGCCTGCCGCGGTGGCGTCTGTGGTCGGTTACACAGTTTATTCTTATTGGCTGCCCGCCGATGTGCGGTTCCTGCCCATTTTTGGCAATGCCCTGCACCATGAGCTCAGCTCGCTCGCCGAGCTGCTGCCGATGACGATCTTGGCGGTTTGCCTGGTGGCCGTGGGGATTGTTTACATCAAAGTCTTTTACGGATTGCATCGCGGCTTCAAGCGACTGCCGATTCCGACGCTGTTGCGTCCCGTCGTCGGCGCGGTGCTGGCGGGCAGCGTGGGCGTCGGCATGTATTATTGCTGGGGACAGAATCGCGATGCTTTAGCTGTCCTGGGCACCGGCTATGGAACGCTGCAGCAAGCCTTGAATGAGCCGCAGTCGATCGGGATGGGTCTGCTAATCGCAATTGCGCTGGTCAAGATTCTGACGACAGCGCTCACGATAGGCTCCGGCGGCTCGGGCGGCGTTTTTGGCCCCTCGATGGTGATTGGCGGCTGCACGGGCGGTTCCGTTGGAATTTTGCTGCACCGCTGGTGGCCGACGCTGGTTCCCAATCCCGCGGTTTACACAGTCATTGGAATGGCGGGATTTTTTGCCGGTTGCGCGCACGCGCCGATTTCGACGATCGTCATGGTGAGCGAGTTGACCGGCGATTACAGCCTGTTGGTGCCGACGATGTGGGTTTCAACGTTGTGCTTTGTGATGGGCGAGCCCTGGACTCTCTACGAGAAGCAGGTGCCGACGCGGCTCGATTCACCGGCGCACCGCGGTGATTTTCTGGTTGATGTCTTGGAGGGGATCACGGTGGGCAACGTTCCTTGGACGCAGCGAAAAACCGTGTTGGAGGGAATGCCTCTGCGTGACATCGTTCACATGCTGGCCGAAAACCGGCAGCATTATTTTCCCGTTATGGATGACGCTGGTCGGTTCGTCGGTATTTTTTCGTCCGACGACGTGCGCCGCTACCTATTCGACGAAACGCTCTGGCAGTTGGCCAACGCTCGGGATGTGATGACCGCGCGCGTCGTTTCGGTTACTCCGGACACTGATCTCAACACGGCCATGAAACGGTTCACGGAGCTCAACCTCGATGAATTGCCCGTGCTCGATGCCAAGGACGGAAATCAAC
Source organism: Pirellulaceae bacterium (assembly GCA_036496265.1). Taxonomy (GTDB): domain Bacteria; phylum Planctomycetota; class Planctomycetia; order Pirellulales; family Pirellulaceae; genus CAYLLN01. Next base: position 5,487 of record DASXLL010000398.1, read on the forward strand.
TCCTCGGCATGTTAAGACGTAAAGACGTAATTGGCCGCTACAACGATACGCTGATCGCGCATAAACAGAGTGTTCAAGAGCACGCCTGAGAAACCCGGCTCTCAGACTGGATAACCGGTCGCGGCCACCGTCTTCCGCGATTTGAGCAGGTCGAGATAACGCCAGCAGTACCAACTGCCGATTGAGGCGAAGGGGCTCCAGCGCTGGCCGATGGCAAGAAGGTCGTTCTTGGGAGGAATTTCGGCGAAGCCGTAGAGCTTGGAGATGGCGGCGCGGACGCCGAAATCGTCGATGGGAAAGACATCTTCGCGGCCGAGGGAGAAGATCAAAAACATCTGGGCGGTCCAGCGGCCGATGCCTTTGACTTGCGTCAGCTCAGCGATGACTTCTTCGTCGCTGAGGCGGCCAATTTTTGGCAACTGGATGACGTCGGCGGCAACTTTGGCGGCCAGATCGTGCAGGTAGGAGGCTTTTTGCGGCGAGAGGCCGACGGAACGGAGCTTTTCAATGCTCAGGCGGGCGATTGTGGCCGGCTGCATGCCGCCTTTTCCGACCAGTGCTTCCAGCCGCCCGCGAATGGCCCGCGCGGCGCCGACCGAGATCTGCTGCGAGATAATCGACCGCACCAACATGCCGAAGCGATCGCGATTGGGCTTAAGCGTGTAGGGCCCGACTTGCTTGATGACGTCGTGGATTGCGGGGTCGTGCCGGCGGAAGTGGTGGTGAAAAGTGGCGGGCATGCGACGCTAGTACAGCAGTATTAAAGCACTGATTGGGCAAGCAGTTCGCCGACCGTCATTTTCCCAACTTCCTGGCCGTCGAGTAGAACGGGCAAAATCGCGTCTTTAGCTCGCAGAATAAGGGGCGATTGATAAACGAGACTTTCACCGATTGCCACGGGCTGAGAGTAAAGTTCAATCTGCTGGTCTTCGAGGTTTACGATCCAGTAGTGAGGAACTCCAGCGCGAGCATAGATTTCCGCTTTCCGGCGGTCTCGCAGTACGGTTGAGTCCGCAACCTCGATAACAAGGCCGAGATCGGCGCCCGTCGGATGTCGATTGGGATAGCTACCTGGCTTTCCGCGAACCACAGAGACGTCCGGTTCTGGAACGCTATCGCTGGTGACTGCGCTGTTTTGAATGCGCACAAACCAGCCGAGCGGCAGTAGTCGCTGCAATAGATAATTGATCAAATCGATGACGTTGTCGTGCGGAGGATTTCGGGGCATTTTGGGGACGATCCAACCCTCAAGCAGTTCGACGTTGCTGTCTTCCGTAAGAATGCCGGCGCGGGTCAGTTGCTCGTACTCAGCAACGGTAAAACGATAGACTGGATACGGGGGTATGCCAATCTCTGGCGACGGAACGCTGAACGGATCAGACGTTTGAGAAGGGATGGCAAAGCTCATATCGTCATTGTCACTAACCGCACGCCGAGACGTCAATAATGCAAAAAGTCGCGGGCCGTCGGGGCGTCGCTCCTAGGTTTTTTCCGCCACCGCATGCCCATTGCCTTGCGCGGCAGCCGTCGCGGCGGGCTTGGAGTCATCCGCGCCGAGCTTGACGAGCGACTCCGGCAGTTCGACGCCGCCGATATCGCGCATGACTTGCATCATCGGCGGCAGGGTCTTGGCCATTCCGCTCAAAAAATCGGCCGTCGAGCTTTTGCCGTTGTGGCCGCCGTTTTCCCAGACCACGACTTTGTCGAACTTGATGTTCGAAATGGCCCGGCTGGAAGCCTCGGCCAGATGATCGAGATGCTCGAGCATGAGCATTTGGAATGCTTGCGTCGCGCCGCCGCAGGCCTGAACGATTTGTTTCAGGCCGTCACCTTTCTTGGCGAGGATTTCGTATTGGCCGCGAGCTTCGGCTTCCAATTTCATGAAGATGGCATCCGCTTCTGCCTGGGCTTCGATCCGTCGTTTTTCGGCGGTCGCCTCGGCATCGACAACCATCCGTGCCTTTTGCGCCTTGGCTGGCGCTTCGAGCTTCGCCCGCTGCTCAGCTTCGACGCGCTCGGCTTCGGCGAGGGCGGCCTTGGCCATGGCGCGGTTCTGCATTTCCTGGACACTGGCTTCCGCCTGCTTCTTGCGGCCTTCGCTCTTCTCGTAAGCCTCGGCCTTCTTGATCATCAGTTCGGCCTGCGATGCGGCGACCTGAGCGGCGGACTGGTTTTCGCCTTCGATGGCGCCGGCATCAGCCTGAGCCACGCGAACGCGCATCTGCTGCTCGGCCAGCTTGACCTGGGCGTCTTTTTCGTACGCTGCCGTCTTCTCGCCGATCGATTGCTCTTTATCGAGCGTCGCGATTCGCACCGCTTGCTCGCGCTGAGCCTCCCGGGTGCCGATCGACTGCTCCTTGTTGGCATTGGCGACCTGAATCGACTTATCGCGCTCGGCGGAAGCGACGCGAGTCTCGCCCATCTTCTCGTTGTCGGCCACGTCGCCGCGGGCCTGCTGAATGGCCAGCGACGCTGCCTTTTGGCCGATGGCATCGATATAGCCCGACTCGTCGGTAATGTCGGTGATGTTGACGTTGATGAGCTGGAGGCCGATTTTGGCGAGTTCCGGCTCGAGCGAATGCTGGACGTGCTGCAAGAACTTGTCGCGGTCGCGATTGATTTCCTCGATGCCCATCGAGGCGATCACCTGCCGCATTTGGCCAAAGATCATTTCCTCGGCCTGCTTGCGGACTTCTGGCTGCTTGAGACCCAGCAAGCGAATCGCCGCGTTTTGCATGACATCCGGCTTGGTGTCGATCGCGACCGTAAATACGCTCGGCACGTTGACGCGGATGTTTTCAGCCGAAAGCGCCCCGCGGAGCGGCACTTCGATCTGAATCGGCTCGAGGCTTAGATAGGCATAGTCCTGAATCAGCGGAATCACAAACGCCGAACCGCCGTGAATCGTTTTGGCCGCGCCCGCTTTGCCAAGGCGGCCGCCATAGATGACGAGCACGCGGTTGCTGGGACATCGTTTGTATTGCTTCAGCACGAGCAAGATCATGCCAAAGAACAAGATCGCCACGAACATCGCTGTGACGGCGAGTGTCGCGGCCAGGCTTGAGCTCGATTGGGCCAGAAGCAGATTCGTAAACATGGTGTTTCCCCGCATACAGTGTTCAAAGTTCAAGGTTCAAAGTTAATTCGCATGCAACTTTGAACTTTGAACTTTGAACCTCGAACTTGGAACTGGGTCAGGCCACTGTCGCAGCCTTGATTGGCTCGACTTCCAGTATGTTGCCGGTGATCCCGACGACACGTACCTTGGTTCCGGTCGTCAACTTCTCGTGAATACTGGTAATGGCTTCGAATTCAACGAGCCGGTTTTGCACTTTTAGTTGAATCTTGCCCGCCTGTCCTTTGTCGCCGGCGATCGGCACATAGACGGTTCCTTCCTGGCCGAGGGCACTCTTCACGCGCAGCGTCGCGTCCTGTCCCAGCCGGCCGATGGACGTAATGAGCCAGTGTACGCCGTACATGGCTCCGATGCCCGCGGCCAAAGCCAGCAAAAGCTGCACCCCCACCGACTGCTGCGCCTGCTGGGCAGCCGAACCGATCAGACCGAAAAACGTGATCGCCGCGACGAGCGTGCGGAAGGAAATGGCTGCGAAGAGCCACGAGGAGCCGTGCTGATGCGCGGCATCATGGCCATTGCCCTCGTCGCCGCCAGCGGCGTGCCCGCTGTCGGTCGCAAAATCATGGACCACTTCATGACTTAGGTCAAAACCATGCTCACCGCCCAGGCCTATCAACGTCAGCACGAACTGGCAGATCAAAATCGTCCCGCCGACCACCGCACACAGGATGAAAAATGTAGCCATGGTCGCACCTCGCAGCGCCTATTGAATCGCTGAATGAACGCCCACAAGACTTTGCTAGTAATTCGCTGCTGCGAGCTGAATCTTGCCGCGGTGAATTCGCCTGCCCAGCATCGTCCGTTACATAGCGCGTAAAGTCAAATGGCTCAACCGATTAAGGGGCACCGGCCCATGCTGCACGGTTTAGCATGCACTAGGGGCTCCTGCCGGTTATAATTCGGTTGGAGAAACGAAATATGTCAGCTGCCGATCTGTTTCCCACGATCCACTCACTACCGCGTGAAGAGAAGTTGAAGATTTTTCATTTTCTTGCGGAAGAGCTTGAGGAGCGGTACGTCGAGCCCCTACCTGAAGGTTTCCCCCCTCCCGAAGATCAATGTCCCTACACGCGGGAAGAGCTTGAGGAATCGCGTCGCCAGCCAGGTCGTTACCATTTAAGCGAAATCTGGCGGAGACTTGGCCGCTCATGACTTACACAGTGACATGGGCGGAAGATGCGAGCAATGACCTCGCGGACTTGTGGCTGAATTCACGCGATCGGGCGGAAGTTGCTCGCGCCGCGGACGAAATCGACCGTTTGTTGATGGCTGACCCGCTTGCAGCGGGCGAATCACGCGTGGTCAATATTCGAATAATGCTCGAATCACCACTGGGGGTCTTTTACGACGTCTATCCAAGTGATCGCAAGGTAATAGCGTGGCGCGTGTGGAGGACGAAGAAGTAATCGTCCCTGGGCTGGGCTTAGCAGTTAGTGCTTCAGAGTTTCAGCAGTCGTCCTTTTCCGCGCCGCTATCCACTCGTGTCCCAAGAACAGCACAATCGCAATCACCAGCGGCAGCAAAAAGAAAATGCCTCGGAAGACGAGCAGCGAGCCAAAAATCGCGGCATCGTCAACAACATGCTCGCCGTCGGTTGGTGCTAATTCCAGAACGACGAATTCCAAGACGCCGGTTCCTCCCGGCACGTGGGTCAGAATGGCTGCGGCGATTCCGAGCAAATAGGCGTTGGCAAACCGCCAATATCCGGGAGCATAACCACTGGGCATCACGGTATAGGCAATGGCCGCCTGCAACATCAAGTCGCACGAGGCCACGATCGCTTGCAGCGCCGCCAGCCGTAACGGCGGAAAAACAATGGGGAACTTGTAAATGTAGATGGGCCGACCGATCGCACAGCCGACGAGGTAAATTCCGAGCATGCCAAGCAGAATGGGTCCCAGCCAAAATGTACTATTCAAAGGTAAGTGGGTGTGGGGCGGTATTTCCATCGGGACCAGCATGAACACCATGCCCGCCAGAAAGCAAAAACCGGTCCAAAATGTCAGCCCAATCAACGCAAAGATTTTGACAACTTGAACGGCTGAAAATCCCCAGGCCAGGTACAAACGGAAACGCGACGCAGCGCCTCCTAGCATCCAGGTCAAGTTGTGGCTCATGGCATAGCCGACGAACGCGACCAGCATGACGCGCAGCGGCTTGAGCGGTTGCTTGAGATACCACACGGCCAATCCGTCATAGCCACTCAGAATGACATAGTTCAGAGCGGTTAGCCCGACCGCGAGCGCAACGGCACTAAGGGGAACACCTTCGATGGCCGCGACGACTTTAGGCCAGGCTTCGCCGCCCAGCTTGCGATACAGCAGCAGGGCCGCGGCAAGAAATGCCCCAATCGCGATCAGCGGTCCGATCCAATGGCCCAGGCGTTGCCAAAAGGTCGGCGGGGATTCGGAATTGCCTTCGGTGGGAATCATTCTTTCGAACCATACATTACGAAACCAGCGAACGCCTACAATAACAGGTTTGGGATGTGCGCAAAGCGAGCGGTATGGCGACCCTGACGGCCAGAACGGCTGAGAAAGCAAACGACGAGCCCATCCATGCGCTGCGCATTCGCGGCGCGCGGACGCACAATCTGAAAAACATCGACCTCGACATTCCGCACGGTAAGCTGGTCGTCATCACCGGCCCGAGCGGCTCCGGCAAAAGCAGCCTGGCCTTCGACACGATTTTTGCCGAGGGGCAGCGGCAATATATCGAAACGCTGTCGCTCGACGCCCGGCAGTATCTGCAGCAACTTGAGCGGCCTGATGTGGATTCGATTGAAGGGCTGGCGCCAGTTGTCTGCATCGATCAGCGGCCCGGAAATGCCAATCCACGCAGCACGGTGGCGACATCGACCGAAATCTACGACTACCTCCGCCTGCTCTTCGCCCGCGTCAGCGAAGTATCGTGCCACGTCTGCGGCCATCCGATTCGCCAGCAGTCGGCCGAGCAGATTCAAGCTGCGCTCATGGCGCTCGCCGAGGGTACGAAGCTCATGCTCCTCGCGCCGCTCGTGCGTGCTCGCAAAGGGCAGCATGCGGAAGTCTTCGATGCAATTCGCAAAGCCGGTCAGGTCCGCGTGCGCGTCGATGGGGCGCTGCTCGACTTGGATGCCGTTCCGCCGCTCGACGGCCGCAAGCCGCATACGATCGAAGCTGTCGTCGATCGCATAGTCATTCGTCCCGGGGTCGAATCGCGCCTCGCTGAATCGCTTCAACTCGCCCTAAAACAATCCGGCGGAACTGTCATCGCATCGTATTCATCACCCTCCTCTCCCCCTCTCCCCCTCTCCCCCTCTCCCGCTCCCTCCTTCACCTGGACAGACCGGCTATTTAGCACGCTCTATTCGTGCCCCGACTGTCAAACCAGTCTCGAAGAGATCGAACCCCGCACGTTCAGCTTCAACAGCCCCTACGGTGCCTGCCCTGAATGCGAGGGCCTTGGCTACAAGGTTCAATTCGATCCCGAGCTGGTCGTTCCCGATTTAACTCGTTCCATTGCCAAAGGTGCGGTCGCCCTTTGGCGCGCGACCGGATTGGGAGGGCGAGGCTCCCGCCGAGCCGACGCTGCAAACGACTCGGCGACCGGTACTCGAGCGCAAAAAGAGCGCGCCGAGCAGTTTTTGGCATCGCAAAACGTTTCCGTCGATATGCCGCTCTCCGATTATCGCCCTGCGGTGCTCGAACAACTCTTTCGCGGCGATGGCAAGGATTTTCCCGGCCTGGTTACGCTCCTCGAACAAGAATTCGTCACCACGACCGATTCTCGTCGCCAGCAAGAACTCGAATCGTTCCGCGGTCACGTTACGTGTACTGCCTGCAACGGGGCTCGCCTCCGCGCCGAAGCTCTTGCGGCTAAAATCGGTGAAAAGAATATCGCCGAGGTCTGCGGCTTAAGCGTTGCGGACGCGCATCAATTCTTTGCCCAGCTCAAATTCTTCGGCGACGACCGGGAAATCGCCGACCCGATCCTCACGGAGATCACTTCCCGACTTGGCTTTCTCGAAAAAGTCGGCCTCGACTATGTCACGCTCGACCGCGCCAGCGACACGCTTTCCGGCGGCGAACTGCAGCGGGTCCGCCTCGCCACCGGCATCGGCAGCGGGCTCGCGGGTATCCTCTACATCCTTGACGAGCCGTCGATCGGCCTGCATCCCCGCGATAACCAGCGGCTGATCCACGCGCTCCGTGATCTATTGGCCGGCGACAACACGATTCTCGTCGTCGAACACGACGAAGCCATGATGCGCCAGGCCGACTGGCTCATTGATATCGGCCCCGGAGCGGGGACGCGCGGCGGCCGCGTCATCGCGGAGGGCACACCAGCCGATGTCATGGCCAATTCCGAGTCACTCACCAGCAAATACCTGGCCGGCGCGACGTCGATTCCTGTTCCAACGCGGAGACGCAAAGGCGCAAAGGCGCAGAGCATTTTTATAGAAGGAGTGACGACGAACAACCTAAAGAATGTGACCGTGGAATTTCCATTGGGCCTTTTCAATGGCGTCACCGGCGTCAGCGGCTCTGGCAAAAGCTCACTGGTAAACGACACGCTCGCCCCCGCACTGATCCGCAAACTCGGCGGTGTCGCTCCGCGCCCCGGTCCGTTTACAGGCCTCAAAGGTGCGGACCAAATCGACAAGGTCATTGCCATCGATCAATCGCCGCTCGGCCGCTCCTCGCGCTCCAGCGCCGCCACCTATACCGGCGCGTTCGATGAAATCCGCAAAATCTTCGCCGCGACAAAAGAGGCCAAGCAGCTCGGCTTCAAATCTAGCCGTTTTAGCTTCAACAAGCCGGGCGGCCGCTGCGAAGAATGCCAGGGGCACGGCGTTAAGCGCATCGAGATGAAATTCCTGCCCGATCTGACGATCACCTGCCCCGTCTGCCACGGCCAGCGTTTTAACGAGCACACGCTCGCTGCCCGCTACAAAGGCAAATCGATCGCTGACGTGCTCGCCATGCCCGTCGAAGAAGCCGTGGCTTACTTCCAAAACTTCCCGGCCATTCATCGCATTTTGAGCAGCTTAAACGACATCGGCCTCGGCTATCTGCCGCTCGGCCAGCCCGCGACAACCCTTAGCGGTGGCGAATCTCAGCGGATCAAGCTGGCCACGGAGCTCGCCCGCACCGAAACCGGCAAAACACTCTACTTCCTCGACGAACCCACCACGGGGCTGCACTTCGACGACATCCGACTCCTCCTCGGCGTCCTCCAACGACTCGTCGATCGCGGCAACACCGTCATCGTCATCGAACACAATCTCGACGTCCTCAAATGCTGTGATCATCTGCTCGACCTCGGTCCCGAGGGCGGCAGCCGCGGCGGCTATCTGCTCGCGACTGGCACGCCCGAAGAGATCGCGGCCCTCGACGGCAACGAAACTGGCCTCTTTCTGCGGCATTCGCTGTCTGCAACTTAACCCGATCGGTCACCACCTACCTACTCACCACTCAATTCTTCTCCTCAAGCACCTTCCGCCATCTCCGCGGCATGGCCTCGACCGCCGCACCATACGTGCGTTCCAAAGGCACCGGCACCTGTCCGTCCCACTTCAAGAACAAAGGCATTTCAGGCAATCGTTCGCCGACGGCAACGTGCTGCACAAAACACCGTATGCCCGCGCTAGCTTCATAGGCGGCCAGCGTTAACGGCTTGCTTGGCAACGGCTTCTCCGGCTGACCGGTGATGTATTCCCAAATCTCCGAATGGATTCCATGAGGATCACGCGAACTTGGTGGCTGAACGTCGAGAATCAGTAAATGGATGCCGTGATCCATCAACTGAGCGGCTTTGTCAGTGAATTGGCTGAGCGCGCGTTGGCTGCTCTTGTTTCCATGCGAAACGACTTCCACGATGGCCACGACCTTGTCGTCGGTCGTATGCCGTACGGAAATGTGGCTTTGCTTGCGGCGATAGAATTCCATTTCCGTTTCGGCTGTCGCCGCCAGCTTGGGCGGCGCCAGCAGCAGTCCTCCATTTCCCTCCGCACCTTGATTCGGCCCCGCCGAATCTTCGCTATCGCCAAACTGCAACGTGAGCACATCCGGTCCAAAGCCTCCCGCGAACTGCTCAGCCAAAGCGTAATAGTCCGGCGGCAAAATGCCGGCATTGAGCGAGCGTTTAATTTCCTCAATCCACGCATGATGAAAATCGTGAAAAATCCCAGGTTCAATTCCCGACCAGTCGTGAACAGGCATCGTGGCGACTCCTCAGTGCTTTCATTCTAGCAGGACCCGCGCGGAGATTTCCATTTTCCCTTTGCGCCCGATTCTCAGCGGAATTTGCCAGCACCTGCTAGCCGCCAGCAGTCCTTGTCGGCAAGAATCTTGCCGCTTTCGCGTCAAGTCCTGCTCACCAAGGGCCGATAAACGGTCTAGCGAAACGCCCCTGTGCTGTCATCGCGTATTTGCGCAAGTCAGCCTAGGTGCTATCGCTGCTTCCGTCGGAAGGAATCTCGCCCCAGGAAGGATCCTGCATGCTTTCCAATCGCTTGCGCGTGTATTACGGTCCCGACGAAGTTGCCGACGACAGCACGGCAGTTCTGGCCGTGGAAAATGCAGCCACGCTGCCGCTGCGGAACACGGTAAGTCTGCCGCTGGGCGAAGTTTTGCCGCTGTTGATGGATGCCGTGAAAAACCGCCGCCAATGGGTCGGTGATTTCTTCGATGACGAGATCACCATCTCCAGCGATCTTTACGAAGTGCTCCTGGCCTACCAGCACTTCCGCCGGCCGAGCGCTTAGCGTCATTGGCCCGCGTTTCGTGTTTTGCAAAATGGCGGCAGTTAAACACGGCGGCCGCCGCTTAGAAATTCGCCCCGATGCCCAACACGGGGCCATGATAGGCCGCTTTGCCGCGGTCGTTGAGCACACCTGTGGCATTGGTAAATAGCGGCGAGACGTTCTGCTCGTGAGCGAGCGACAGTCCATTGAAAAACAGCGCTTGATACCCAGCGCGGAGCACGATGTTGGGCGTCATCTGCCAATTCGCCAGGAGCGAAAGGTCGCCCAGCCAGGCCGTCCGATTCCGCGTATCGGTGATCAAAGCCGGAGCTCCGTTCGTCGAGGCCGCATTGGTCAGCGAGACGTGATCGTTGAACATGGCGCCCTTCAAATCGAAGTTGAACCAGACGCGGGTGCTCACGAGCACATCGAAGGCGATGCCGATCTGGCCGCCCCACATGTCGTTGACCGTGTTCGTTTGCAAATCGACCGCCGTGCCAGTCGCCAAGGGCAGATCGGAAAGGCTGTCGAAATGGAATTCGTCCGCAATGCGGACATAACGCAATCCGACCAGCAGCGACACATCGAACGGTCCGGGCGGCATGTCCGTCCAATATCGCAGATTGAGCTCTCCGCTCTGGAAGTTGGAACGCACCGAGGCGGACACGGTATTGGCGTTCAACAAGCCCGGATCAGCCGTTGCGTTGAAGCCGGAAAGATAGGTCGCCAGCGTACCGACTCCGCCGCCGGCGATGGCGGTGCTGTTGGTGACGATTCGCGCATCGTTCCAACTGTTGAAGCCGAGATACGTTCCTTCCAGCCGATAGCAATCGAAAATCCGCCGGCCGATCGTGTATTTTCCCGCGGGCGCAAATTCCGTCCGCAAATCTTCGGTGGTGAGCACCGCGGGGCCCGCCGCACCAATCCGCGCCAACGGCATCCCGTCGAGCCGATCCATGGTCAGCGGCGCAAAATCGGCTGACCCATACCAGGTGCTCGGGCGGTGGGCCACAAACCCGCCGTTGCAATTAATCGTCGAATACCACGGCGCACCGTCGCACGGGCCGTAATTCGCGAACGGATCGTAGCCCCAAGCCAGTGGCGCCGGCCGGCAATACGAATAGCGGGCCCAACTCGGAAAGTCGAACAGGGGCTGCGCAACCGGGCGACCATACAGGCTCAGAGGCGGCCACCACACGGGCTGTGTGCTCTGCGCGGCTGCCGGCGCCGCGGATAGCAGCACCAACAGCACTGCCCACAGCGATCGCCGGCTGGCAAACTCTCGGTTGCTCATCACCGCATGGTCCTCGAAATGGCCATGCTGCCGCCGGCATTGGCGGCAACACCCCCCAAGCTAGATTCGTCGTTCGAGTCGCCCGCCATCACTACCTACGGCATGGCGAGAATAGTCCACGCAGGCCAAAAACACTTCGCTAACTGCCTATCTTGCCTGTCCCCCCGAACTCGTTCCTTGCACTGGACCTACTGGCTAATTCTAATGGGAATTTCCATAAACTAGCTGTGCGTTCGGACCGCCGCAGGAGACACGTCCCTTGTTTTCACGATTCCTTAAGCCGCGTCGCCAAACCAAATCTTCGCTTCCGCAAGTTCGGCGACGCCGATTGCGTCTCGAATCGCTTGAGGGCCGTAGCTTGCTTGCGCCGCTGGCTGACATTGTGAATGTCACGCCCGATCCGCGCAATTCGCCCGTCGGGGAAGTCATCATCAACTTCACGGACTCGACCACCCATCAACCCACCGCCGTCTTCAACGTCGATCAAGGCGACTTCACCCTGACCCGCGACAACGTTGCGGTCTCGCTCACCGGCGCTCAAGTCACTGGTTCCGGTGATACGTGGGCCATTGATCTGGCCAGCGTTACTACTCAAAACGGCGCTTACGTCCTAACGCTCAAGGCCAGCGGATCCGGAATTGTGGACGGTTCCAATGTGGCCCTCGCCTCCGATGCCATCGATAGCTGGACCATTCAGGCGGGCGGCCCAATCGCCGATATCGTCGATGTCTCGCCCGATCCACGCAACACGCCGGTCGGCTTAGTCACGGTCCATTTCACCGACTCCTTGACAGGCCAGCCGACCTCCGTCACCGGAGTAGATACCAGCGATTTTTCGCTGACGCGAAACAACAGTAACATCTCTCTCGCTGGCGCTGCGGTCACTGGCTCCGACGACACTTGGGCGATTGACTTATCGAATGTGACGACTCAGGATGGCACTTATGTCTTGACGCTCAAAGCCAGCGGCTCGGGAATTATTGACGGTTCGAATCAGGCGTTAGCTTCCGACGCGGCAGACGGCTTTACAATCGATGCCACCAATCCGACGGCCGACATCGTTGATATTTCGCCCGACCCGCGAACCACGTTCGTTGGCAATGTCACGGTTAATTTCAGCGAGTCGGTGACGGGCGTGGACATCTCCGATTTCAATCTCACTAGGAATGGAACATCCGTTAGCCTGGCGGGACTGACGGTTAACGGCAGCGGCAGCCAGTACACGGTGAACCTCGCGAGTGTGACGTCGGCCGACGGCTCGTACGTCCTCACGCTGGTCGCCGCCAATTCGGGCATTGTCGATGCGCAGAACAATCCGCTGACAGTCAATGCCAGCGATAGCTGGGTGATCAACTCGAGTCCGCCGACGGCGACGTTTACGGTAATTTCCACGCCGCGTAACACCTCCGTGGCGTCGGAAACCATCAACTTCGACCGGCCCGTAACGGGCGTCGACGCAACCGATTTTTCGCTGACTCGCAATGGCGCGACGGTTGCGCTGACCGGTGTCACCGTTACGGGAATCGGCTCGAGCTATACGATCAATAATCTGACCAACTTGACCGCGACTGCGGGCGCCTATGCCCTCACGCTGAATGCTTCCACCTCCGGCATCACCGATTCCAACGGTTTAGCGCTCGCCACCAATGCAACCGTACCGTGGGTGATGGATATCACCGCGCCCACCGCGGCGTTCACGGCTGTTACGCCCAATCCGCGCACCACGCCGGTCGGCAACGTCACCGTCACGTTCAGCGAAGCGGTTACCGGCGTCGATGTCTCGGACTTCACGCTCAGCAGAAACGGTGTCAGCGTCTCGCTGGCCGGCGTGCCCGTCACGCCAGTCAGCACTACCGTTTACACGATCAATCTTTCCACCGTCACGGATACGGTCGGCAATTACGTTTTAACGCTGGTCGCCACGAATTCCGGCATTAAGGATTCAGCCGGCAACTTGCTCGCCACTAGCATTTCGACAAGTTTTTCCATCGACGATGTTTTCGAGAACAACGACACATTCGCCAGCGCGTTCGATTTGGGCCGCCTCACCGCTCCCGTCCAAGTTGGCCCGCTCTCTCTGATTGACGCCAACGACTGGTTCCGTTTCACGACCGCCGCCAAAGGCACTGTGGCCGATAACGTCACCATTACCTTTCAGAATTCTCAAGGCAACCTGGACCTGGAGTTGTATAGCGTTTCCGGCATCCGATTGAAGACCTCGACCGGTTTCGGCAATAGCGAAACGATCTCGCTCAACGGCCTGGCCGCCGGCACCTACAACATTCGTGTTTATGGCAAGGCCGGCGCGACGAATCCGGAATACACGCTCACGATCAACGCTCCTCGCGTGCCGATCGACGATATTTTCGAGAACAACGATACTCGCCAGACCGCCAGCAATCTCGGGACGTTCGTCTCGGGCGCTACGATTTCCGATTTGGCGCTGCTCGACACTCACGACTGGTATCGCTTTACCACTACGTCAACTGGGACAGCCGCGAATTCGGTCTCGATCAGTTTTGTGAACGCGCTGGGCAATCTCGACCTTGAACTCTACAACGCTAACGGAACGCGAGTGGCCACATCCACCGGCAGCGGCAACACCGAGAAGATTTCGCTGTCTGGCCGCCCCGCTGGAACCTACTTTATCGACGTGCTCGGCAAGTATAGCGCTCACAACGTCAACTACTCCCTCAGCATCGCGCCCCCCAGCACTGCGGCCTTCAACATCCAATTCGGCTTCGACGGCTTAACGGCCAGCCAGATCAGCACGGTCGAACTAGCCGCCGACAAATGGCAGCACATCATTATCGGCGACCTGCCCAGTGCGTCGTACATACCCTTCGGCGCGACGACGCCCGTGACCGTGGATGATGTGCAGATGGACGTTTTTTCCTTCCCGATCGACGGTGTCGGAAATATTCTTGGCGGCTCAGCTCCTGACGCATTCCGCTCTGGCTCGTCGTTGCCGATTCATGGCGATATTGTCTTCGACTCCACCGACCTGGCTCAGCCACAAGTCGCGAACCAACTCTACAGCACCGCCTTGCACGAGATGGCCCATGTGCTCGGTTTCGGCTCAATTTGGACCGACAAAGGCCTGCTCAATACTACGGACCCCAACAATCCCGTATTTACCGGCGCTCAGGCAGTCGCGGAATACAACACGATCTTTGGCACCGCCGCCACCGGCGTGCCTGTCGATAACAGCGACCTCGAAGGCACTGCTGATGCGCATTGGGACGAATCCATTCTGGGCAATGAACTGATGACCGGCTTCCTTAATGTCGGCGACAATCCGCTCAGCAAAATCACCGTCGCTTCGATGGCCGACTTGGGCTACACCGTCAACCTCAACGCTGCCGATCCTTACACTAAGCCCAGCATGTTGCTCGCGCCAAATCAATCCGGAAACAGCAGCAGCAGCAATCAAGCGTTACACATCGCCTCGCCCGTTCTACTCGATGCACTTATCGCCAAATGGCAGTCGATGAAACACGACATTCGGAAGTGGACCGGCAAGGCCTAGTCTTGCGTTCGTCGAGCGCTGCCATCAATCGAACCAATGTTTCACATAAATCACTCGCACTTGCTGGTCGCCTTCGTCCACGCGATAAAGCACCATCAGCGGTGGACGAACGATGAGGCGTCCTACGCCTTCCGTGGGAATCCCAATGCTGAGTGGATCTTGTGCGAGCGACAAATCGATCTCATCCGCTGAATCCGCAATCTCTTGGCGGATCGCGGGATTATCATTCCATAAATCCGCCAGTTTTTTTCGGGCCGACGAAACCCACACGACCGTGTACCGTCGCTTCATGAATTCGCTTCGCCCTGCGCTCGTAAATAGGCCAGAACTTCCTGCGTGGTGTAATACGGCCCCGGCTCACTAGCAGCCACTCTGGCTTGTGCGATCTCTTCCGGAGTAAAGGGGCATCTATCCGGGATAATGAAGTTTGTTTTCGGCGAGACCCAGCCCAAGATGCTGCCGTCAGGTCGTCTTATGGCAACTAAACCCTCGGCCGCTCCTAGAATTTTCATTTGCTCAGCCGACAACACAATTTCAGGCATAAACTCACCTTGCTGATTTGCCTAATTATATCTAGCGATTTACTTGGGCGACAGTTTTTCGCCAGGGCTATTTCACGCCGCTTTTTTTGCCTTTCCCCTTGGCCGCCGGCGCCGCCGGTTTTTGCGACGGATCCCACATTGGGCTTTGCGGCTTATCCACCACCAGCGGCGTGCTATCGCCAAGTTCTTTTTGCCACCGCTGCATTTCGGCCGTCATCCGAGTGATTCGTTCGGCCTGCTCCGGCTTATCGGCCAGGCTGTTTAACTCGTCCGGATCGTTTTGCAGATCAAAAAGCTGCGTCACGTTGACCTGCGGATAGCGAATCAACTTGTAGCGATCGTCGCGCACCGCTCGTTGCACTTCGCGATATGCCAAGAACAATGTGTCGCGGACGCTCGACTGTTTGCCTTCGATGATCGGCTTAAGACTCTTGCCGTCGAGGCCGCTTGGAATCTCCGTTCCGACCAAATCACAAACCGTCGGAAAGATATCGAGTAGATAAACCAGCGCCTTCGACTCGCCATGAGGAATTCCCGGCCCGGCGAAGATCAGTGGCGGCTTCATACCCGCTTCGTACAAATTCTGCTTGCCGAAGAGGCCGTGGCTGCCGATGGCCAGTCCGTGATCCGCCGAATAGATGAAAATCGTGTTGTCATACATGCCCTGTTCTTTGAGGGCCGTGAAAAACCGGCCGATGTGGTAGTCCATAGCTGAAATCACGGCGTAATAATCGTGCAAATGCTTGCGAACATCGTCCTCCGTCCGCGGAAACGGAGCCAGTAGCTCGTCGCGGACAAATTGCTCGCCGTTGTTGAACGGATGCAGCGGCTTGTAGTTTTTCGGCAGCGGAATTTTGTCGCGGTCATACAGCCGCATGTATTTGTCTGCGGCGACTCGCTCGTCGTGCGGATTCGCGAACGCCAGATACATAAACAGCGGCTTCTCACGGCTGCGGCTTTTTACAAAACCAATCGCCTCATCGACGATCGTCTGGCACGGTTCGCCGCTCGTGCGGTCCTGCTGGTCCTGCAAATACTTATTGTGATCGAACAGCGCCTGAATCGCCGGCGATGTGTTGCCGCGCTTGCCGTGATGATAAGTCTCATATCCGGCTGCCTTCATCGACGTCGGAAAATTCGGCATATCCGGCTGCGCCTGTGGCCCCTGCCATCTGAAATACGCCCGGCCGGACAGCAGCATGTTGCGGCTCGGCGTACACACAGCCGGCATATTCGATCCCAAGCAATACGCGTTGCGGAACACGAAGCCGCGATTCACGAGCTGGTCGAGATTTGGCGTTTTAATGTGCGGATTGCCGAGCGCCGCAATCGTGTCGGCCCGCTGATCGTCGGCAAACAGGAAAATGACGTTCGGTTTCTTAGCGGAGTCCGCGGCATAAACACTCGATTGTTGAAGGACCGCCCACGTCGCGGCGATGAAAAGAAACAACGCTTTATGCCACATATCCGGCTCCAAAATCGATTGGGAGGGCGAGGCTATTGCCGCTGGGCGGCATGAGCCCCGCACCGAGCCTCATCAGCCTACCGCATTTCACCCCGTCGAATGCGTCATGGCAAACTTCTTCGTTTAGATAATCTGCAGCGACAGGGCAGACTCGGCCGATAGAAACTTGCGTTAGATACTCTGATTGCCCGCCTCTCGCAGGATGCGTTTGTCGCGTAACGGAAACGCTGGTTGATCGTTCGCGCCGCGTAAAGTCACTGCCTGCGATGAGCGTAAGAGCCCCGCACTTTCTGCTTTATGCGGAAGCCGCCACCCGCGCGGATTCTGCCGCCTGTGACGCCGGCCGCTGGCGTTTCGTCCTGCAGCTGCCCAGCGGCGAAACTTCTCTCGAAGCCGCCGACGAAGAGCACGACGCGACGCCCGAGCGGCTGGAGCTGCTCGCCGTGATCCGTGGCCTCGAAGCACTCAGTCAGCCGTCGCGAGTCACATTGCTATCCGGCAGCCGCTCGATCCGCCGCGGCTTGGAACATGGCCTCTCGCAATGGCGCGAAAACGATTGGCAGTGGGAGCGCTACGGCCGCCTCGCGCCGGTGAAAAACGGCGACTTGTGGCAGCGGCTCGATCGGCTGCTCGACTTTCACGCCCTCGAATGCCGGCCGACGCGGCTGGACAAAGCCGACGATCTGGCGGCGCCACCACCGCGGCCGCAGCAGGTTGAAGCGCCACAGCGCCGTCGCGGCGGCGGCACATTTCGCATTGATAAGCCGCACACGGCGGCGAAGCACCAAATCACAAGTACCAAATCACAAACAAATTCCAAATTCAAAAAACGGAATGCCCGAAACGTTGCGGGCCGTTTGGGTCTTTGGAATTTCCTGGTCTCGAGATTGTTTGGTCATTGGTCATTGGTCATTGGTCATTTGCGATCCGGTAGGAGTCGGTGAGTTCTTTGGCCCATCACTTGCGGTCCCCTAACAAGGAGTTCTGAACGTGCGTTCGACCGTTACGCTAGAGAATGTAAATGCATTGCTGGAAGGACGTTTGGAGCGACCGACCGACGTGCTGGGGCCGCAGACGGTGCAGCACGCGGGGCGTAAAATGCTGGCCGTCCGGGCCTTTTTGCCGGAAATGCGGCAAGCCTGGCTTCTGGATTCGAAGCAGGGGGCCAGCCGGCCCATGCGGCGGATTCACCCGGCCGGACTGTACGAGGGTCTGTATCCGCTCGAATCTGGAAATATAGTGAGCCCAGACAAACTAAACACAGACCGACCAATGCCCGCCTATCAACTTCGCGCGATCGACCACGAGGGGGAAATGAAAACGTTGCACGACCCGTATTCCTTTGCCCCGCTGATGAGCGATTTTGATCTGCACCTATTCGGCGAAGGCAAGCTCTTGCGCGGCTACGAGAAGCTGGGCGCGCAGATTCGCGAAGTGAATGGCGTTCGCGGGACGAATTTTGCCGTCTGGGCGCCGAACGCGCGCAGCGTCAGCATCGTCGGCGATTTCAATCAGTGGGACGGCCGGCGGCACCCAATGCAGCTGCACGCGACCGGCGGCGTCTGGGAGCTGTTTATTCCGGGGCTCGACGCGGGCGAAAAATACAAGTTCCGCGTGCGGCAGTCGCATGGTGAAGTGGTCGATAAAAGCGATCCGTACGGTTTTGCCGCCGAATTGCCGCCCTGCACGGCTTCCATCGTCACCGACCTGTCGAAGTTCCAATGGCACGACAGCGAATGGATGGACCGCCGTGCCAATACGAACCAGCTCGATAAGCCGATCAGCGTCTATGAGGTGCATCTAGGAAGCTGGAAGCGCGGCGCCGGCCGCCATCACGGCTGGATGAACTATCGCGATTTGGCCCATCAGCTCGTCGCTTACTGCTTGGAGATGGGCTACACGCACATCGAGCTGATGCCGATCAGCGAGCATCCGTTTACGGGCTCCTGGGGCTATCAGACGGTCGGCTATTTCGCCGTCACCAGCCGCTACGGCACACCGGAAGACTTCGCCTACTTCGTCGATTACTTCCACCGCCACGGCATTGGCGTGATTCTCGATTGGGTGCCGGCCCATTTCCCGCGCGACGGCCATGGCCTCCGCCGCTTCGACGGCACCGCCTGCTTCGAGCACGAAGACCCGCGGAAGGGCGAGCATCCCGACTGGGGCACGATGATTTTCAATTACGGCCGCACGGAAGTCCGCAACTTCCTGCTCGCCAACGCCCAGTTCTGGCTCGATAAATATCACATCGACGGCCTCCGCGTCGATGCCGTCGCTTCGATGCTCTATCTCGACTACAGCCGCAAGGAAGGGCAGTGGGTTCCGAACCAATACGGCGGCCGGGAGAATCTGGAAGCGATTTCGCTCCTCCAAGAATTCAATATCAACGCCCATGCGGATCATCCGGGCGTGCTGACAATCGCCGAGGAATCGACCGCTTGGGGCGGCGTTTCGCGGCCAACTTACACCGGCGGCCTCGGCTTCTCGCTCAAGTGGAACATGGGTTGGATGAATGACACGCTGCGGTTCATGAAAGAGGATCCGATCAATCGTCGCTATCACCACGACGAGCTGACGTTCAGCCTGATCTACGCCTTCACTGAGAATTTTTCCCTGCCACTCTCGCACGACGAAGTTGTCCACGGCAAGCACTCGATCCTCGATCAGATGCCCGGCGACCTGTGGCAAAAATTCGCCAACCTCCGGCTGCTCTATTCCTACATGTGGACGCACCCGGGCAAAAAGCTGCTCTTCATGGGCAGCGATTTCGGCCAGTGGAACGAGTGGAATCACGACACGGAGCTGCAGTGGGATTTGCTGCAGTGGGACACGCACCGCGGCGTGAAAAAGATGCTGGCCGACATGAACGCCCTGCTGCGGCGCGAGCCGGCCCTGCACGAGCTCGATTTCGATAGCGCCGGCTTCGAGTGGATCGATTGCCAGGCCCGCGACGATAGCGTCCTGGCTTTCATCCGCAAGGGCAAAGACCCGGAAGATTTCCTCATCGTCGTTTGCAACTTCACACCCGTCGTCCGCGACAACTATCCGATCGGCGTCCCGCGCCTCGGCTGGTATCAAGAGGTCTTCAACAGCGATTCCGAGTTTTACGGCGGCAGCAACGTCGGCAACTTCCCCGGCGTCACGGCTGAAGAACCCGGCTGGCACTTCCGCCCCGCCCAGCTCAAGGTGAAACTGCCGCCGCTGGGCACTATCGTGCTGAAGCCGGAGAGGAAATAGCCGTTGGCTACTGTTAGCAGGTCCCGCCGGCAGTCACGTAGGTCCCGCCGGCCCGGCGGGACCTAACGCTGCGAGATGCGTCCATTATTCACGCAGCCAATTCGCCATCTTCAAACCGGGCACGCGCGAGAAGTGAGCCGCGTTGTTCGAGACAATGGTGGCGTCGAGCGCTAGCGCGTGGGCCGCGATAAAGGTGTCCTCGGCGCCAATAACGATCCCACGGCGCTCGAGATATTCTCGGACCTGGCCAAAGTGGTCTGGGCAATCAATCGCATCGTAGTCGAATCGCTCAAAGGGAGCGGTAAGGCCGTCAATCAAGGTCATTTCGAGTTCATATCGGCCGCCATACCGCGCGCCGAATTCGAGCTCAGACATCGTGATCGCTGATAAGCCCACAACATCGCCATCGGTGCGAGCTTTCCGACATCGTTCAGCTAGGCGCTCTGCTTTGATACGAACATTCTTTGGACGACTGCTTTTCAACCCGCGGGCGAGAAAAATCACGATGTCAGTATCGAGTAAGTAAATCAAGGATTCCGCTTCCGCTTCTCAAATTGCTGCTGCTTTCGCCCTTCCGCCATAAAGTCGTCGGGCAGCTTTTCAACGGCCTCGTAAAACAACTCCCACGGATCGCGCGTCATCACCAAGAATCCTTCTGGCGTCTTCTTGAGATAAACTTCGTCCGCATCCACGCGAAATTCTTTGGGAAGCCTTATCGCCTGACTGCGTCCATTTTTGAAGACTTTTGCGGCGTGCATGGCAGCGTCCTTTGATATATACCAAATGGTAGCACCACCAACGGCATAGTCAATAACGATCGCCGGTCACTTCCGCCTTGCCTTAAAAATCGGCAGCCCCGGCCTGCGACTCCGAATGCTCCTCCCGCGCGGCGGCTGAGTGCCTCGGCCACCCTCGGCGAACACCGATGGTCGTAGCGATCCGTATGAATCTGTGCGGCTGATAACGCTTGACACGCAGTCGCTTTCATAGTCAACAAACCGCTACGACTTGTTTTGCCAGAGCACAAAATATTACCACTCCACCGCCAAAAACGGCCCGCTATTTGCACATGAACAAATGTTCCAAAGCGACCGTCATTTTTGCGCACGCGCTCTTTCTCAACCTGGCTGACCACATCACTCAGCCGAAGCTGCCTAACCAGCCGCTCGCCGGTGCTGCGAAAATCGCGTACGACATTATTCGAGTTACGTCGATAACGTCGCGCTAAAGTTGAGCGCACAGGCAATTCAACCCGATTGCCGAAACTCCCAAGCGCCAATCACTTACAGCTTCTGCGAAAGCCCGCCGTAATGAAAAAACTTTCAACTTTAGCGCCGCCCGATCTTGGACCTTGGGCTTCGGACTTTGAACCTTAGACCTAACTTGCTACTTCGCCCGCACCTTAAAAATCGGCAACCCCGGCCTTGGGCTCCGAGTATTCTTCCCGCGGGGCGGAAAGCGGGCTTCGAGATACTCTTCGAGCTGCTCGGGCGCCTCGAAAAACAGGTCGTACGTCCAGTCCTCTTCGTACTCGCAATCGACCGTTGAATGATCGCGGCATATTTGCGGCCGCGTTTCATAGACGCCGCAGCGGTGATCGGCCAGAAGCTCGCGACATTCGTTATGAATCTGCACGTACCACTTCTTCTTCTCGACGAAGATGCTGGTGCTTTTGTGCAGCAAAAACCAGCGCAGAATATCAAAATCCTTGCGCCGCGCAGGCGTATCGAGCTGCAGCGCAAAATAGCGGCAGCATTTGGCAACGCAATGGTCGCACAGCGATTCGCCCGGGCGCAAATCCTCGCGCCGCGGCTTCCTACCCGGCTCACTCGTGCGCAGTTCAGCAGTCATGGGCGATTACTTCTTGCGATGGCGAATGCGCGACCGCATGCGACGCTTTTTCCGGCCCAGCTTGCGTCGCCCCCGACCCGTCTTCTTAACTCCCACGATTCTCGCCCTTCATTGATGTGACCTTAATGCGTTATGGGACAACTATTTATGCGACGCAAGTGTAACGGCCAGCCGCGGCTTTGGGCAAGGGCCATTGACCTTAAGTGGCCGAAACGTCGAAACGCGTGAAACCCGCGCTAAAGCGCCAGAGGCAGTATCTTTATTCACTCAAAAGTATCTTCCCACCAGATTTGAGGTCGAAATTGGCGACATTCCTTTTCTTCGGTTCGACGGTAAACGTCAGCATGGAAGCGGCATTGTATTCCATCGGTATCGTTTCCTTCGCGGCGGGAACAACCGTCTTGCCGTTTTCGTCTTGTTCCGGGTCACGAACGGTGGTGATCTGGACCGTATTGGGGCCAGGTATCGCGCCGCGGCGGCCCTCGGTGAAATGCAGCGAGTAGTTGCCGTTTTCGTCGGTCCTGGCGCCCGCGGGGCGGCCGTTTTCGGGAGTGAAAACGACCGTGGCGTTCGCCAGCGGCTTGCCATCCATCGTGATGCGGCCGGAAACAGATGCGATTTGCGGCCCGCTAGATTCGCAGCCGGCCATTGCAGCCAACAGCAACAAGAGCATTACCAAGGGAATCGCGTGCGTCAGCTTTGGCATGGAATGACAAAAGGGGGGCAAAGTAAGAGGCGTTATTTCAGAACTCCAACATGGGAAGGCCGTCGGAGATGGAGAACAACCGCTGGTACAGACCATAGGGCTGGCCTTGCGCGGTTTGATACACTTTGGCGTCACTTATCCATCCCGTCGCGGTGTGCTGAATATTTTGGTTGACGAATCGCACGGAGCCGTCGGCCAAGACGAATTGCGCGCCGCCGGGATGTTCGCTGGCCACGGTGCGGTCGGGCTGCGCATTGCCCTGCTGAAATGTCCAATTCATCTGCCATTGTCCATTGAGCAACACGCAGTTCGTGGCTCCTTGCGCGCCGCCCGCCACATCGCTGCCGCCATAAATACGGCCGCGATTGCGACCCGTCGATTCCATTCTCCAGCGGGCTTCGGCAATCATGAACTGATTGCTGGTGCCATCGCTTATTTCGGGGATTCGCATCCCCATCCGGCGATTGTCGCGGTCGAACATGCCGTTGTAGCGGTTGCGATTGACGACCGCGCCGGGGCCAGCAGTGACCCAGCTATCGTATGCGGTGCCGCAGGCCTTGTAGCTGCTGGTCGCCGAGTTGATGACCGCCCCATCGGTGAAATTCTTCGGCTTCAGGTCTGAAGGACAAGTGAAGATCGGCAGAAAGGTCTGGGCGAGCGTTAGATTTTGCGTCGGGCTATTGTTGGCAATGTGGTAATTAAAGTTGAATTGATTGTACAGCGACTGCTGCTCAATGTAGGGCAAGATCGCCGAGCCCCAGCCGAAGGCCGTCCCGCCGCCAGCGTTGTCTGCAACGCCATTGACCACATGCAGAAACAGATGGCCAATCGGAAACGATTGGTAGGTGTCATAGTAATTGTGCATCGCGATGCCGAACTGCTTGAGTTGGCTCGCGCACCGCATGCGACGGGCCGACTCGCGAGCCATTTGCACGGCCGGCAACAGCAGCGCGACCAACACCCCAATAATGGCGATGACGACCAGCAGCTCCACCAATGTAAAACCGTGTAGGGGCCTGGGGGAGTTGGTACGCTTCCCCCTGGTAGTTGGAAGTTCTTGGCCCCTAACACGGAGATTGTCTTTATGTTGCAGAACGTGGCTGGTTTTC
>DASXLL010000399.1:0-11284 GCA_036496265.1 Pirellulaceae bacterium
CCCCGCGCCTCCTGCTTTTACCAGCCGTCAGCAACAAACTTGCCGCGCTCAAAGCCAGTGAGCTTGACTCCCGCGTCACCACGATCACCTCCAAGCTGCCCCCCGCAGACGCCATCCTCGACGCCCTCATCACCGACCGCCGCCGCAATTTCGTCCAGGCCAAGACAAACATCACGCGCGGCCAAGCCGTCTATGAAAAGCACTGCTCCGCCTGCCACAAAATCGCCGACAAAGGCGCTCTCGTCGGCCCCCAGCTCGACGGCATCGGCAACCGCGGCCTCGACCGCCTCCTCGAAGACGTCCTCGACCCCAACCGCAACGTCGATGTCGCCTTCCGAACTACCACCCTCCGCCTCTCCGACGGCCGCGTCCTCAGTGGCCTAACCCGTCGCGAAGAAGGCAACCAACTTATCCTCGCCGACAACCAAGGTAAAGAATTCTCAATCGCCAAGAACGAGATCGACGAGCAACAAAAAACACCGCTCTCCTTAATGCCCGCCAACGTAGCCGAAATTGTGCCGGCCGAAGAATTCGCCGATTTGATTGCATATTTGCTCAACCAACGGTCAAATGCCCGCGCAGAGTGAGTTTTCCGGTTGACGTATAATGGAATAAACAAGCAGCTAGTGTTGGAGTAAGTCATGGCACCCGAACAGATTAAAGACTTGTTGAAGCGCACGCCGTTTAAGCCGTTTGTGCTCGTCCTCACGAATGGCGATCGGCACCCAGTGCATCATCCCGAACTATTGTGGGTGACCGAAGAAGTCCTTGGGCTTGGCACCGCACGGCCAGGCGACCCAGAAGCGTTGGCGAAAAGAATCGTCTGGCTCGATCCTGGCCATGTTATGAAAATCGAGCCACTGGAAGCAGTTAAGACCTGATCAGCATGACTCCGCTAGAGAAGCTCGGTCTAATCATTTGCGCTGTGGGTGCCTTGGCAACGGCCGTGAATTTATATGTCGGTCCCATTCGGTACTTGCACTTTGTTTGGAGTGGAAGGCCGCGCTCCGAATGGCATTATGTTTCTGGCATTCCCGTGTTTGGGTCACTGTTTCTCTGGGTTGGATGTTTGTTTTTGACGGCAGAACCCGGCCTAATGTGGACAGCGATCGCCGTATCACTATTCGACTACGGCGGATTGCACTGGTTGATTGGCACCATGATTTACATGACATGGTTCCACCATTTAGAATCGTGAGTGCATCGTCACTTCGCCCGGTGCAAACTCTCATCCACCACATGCTCCCCTTCAATCGGGCTTAACGGCTGCTTAATATTCCGTCCCTTGCCCAGATACAGTCCGCCACTCGGCGCAGCCCAACGAACGGCGTTGGCAATGATCCGCTGCACGTTCGGATTGTGATAAATCGGGAACGTCTCGTGCCCCGGGCTGAAGTACACGACTTTCCCCTTGCCGCGCCGCCACGTGCAGCCGCTGCGAAACACTTCGCCCCCTTCGAACCAACTGATCGCAAACAGCTCGTCCGGCTGCGGAATGTCAAAATGCTCGCCATACATTTCGCTGTGCTCGATTTCAAAAAATTCGTCGGCAAGGCCATCCACAATTGGATGTCCCGGATCAACGATCCACACCCGCTCCTTCTCCGCCGCCTCGCGCCATCGCAGCAGGCAGCTCGTGCCCATCAGCCGCTTGAAGATTTTGGAATTGTGCGCCGAGTGCAAAACAACAAGACCCATGCCATTCAGCACACGATTTCGAACACGCTCCACAATCTCGTCGTCCACGCGATCGTGCGCCGCATGGCCCCACCACGTTAGGACGTCGGTCACGGCCAACACCTCATGCGTCAATCCATGTTCCTCCTGCTCGAGCATCGCCACACGAATTTGCACGCCGTCCCCCAAATGCTCTTCAATCGCCTTCGACCAAACCGCGTGCATCCCCTCGGGATAAATCGCGCCGACGGCAGCACTTTGCAGTTCATGGATGTATTCGTTCCAAATCGTGACTCGCAGCGGATGTTGCATCGGTTAGCTCTTTCAATCGTCGGTCGAGTTACGTGTCGCCGGCTTTCACTTCAATTCCCAGATTTTTACTGGCCCGCCCGTCTGGCTGACGCTTGCCAGCCAACGGCCGTCGGGCGAGAACGCAAAGCTCCCGATATGGTCGTGGCTGCCATAAAACTGCCGCGATTGTCCCGTCGCAACATCCCAAATACAAATATCCTCCGGATCCTCAATCTTTTGCACCTCGCTGCTGATTGCGAGTTGCCGATGGTCGGGCGACAGCACTGCAGTTAGCGGCTGAACGCCTCCCGAACCCTGCAGATCGGGAATCACCTGCTCGAGCGACTTGCCGTTCGGCGAAAATCGGACGAGGCTGCGCTTGACGGGTCGCGAATTGATTGCAAAGGCGATCGCCCACACGCGTCCCTCGCTGTCGAAACCAACGACCTGTTCGCAAGCGTGACCAATTTCATCCGTCGCCGCGCTGGGAATATCGCCGGCACTGGGCAGCTCGTATTGCCGCGTACCGGTCGCCGCATCGTAAACGGCAGTTTTTTGTCCCCAAACCGCCACAAGCGTGCCATCGTCAGAGAACCGGATTCCGCGAACTTCGTCATTGGCTCTGATCGGCGCACGTTCCTCTTTCGACTCCATGTCCATGACGCGCACCTCGTCGCGCACGGCGAATGCCACGCGCGGCAGCTTCGGATGAATCGCAATTGCGGCGCAGGCGTCCGTCGTTTCACAAACGTAAGGCTCGGAATTGCGCTCAGGCTTCTGCCAAAGCATCCAACCGGCATCCCCCTCGCCGGCGAGTGTCGCTGCAACCCAATTCTTGCCATGATCGACGGCCAAGACGCCGATCCGTTTATTGCGAACCGGCAAAGCAGTCTCCGCCGTTCGTTGTTGCCAATCCCACTGGATCACCGCCGAGGCGCCGAAGCCGCTGGCACACCACAGTCGTTTTGAATCAGCAGCAAAAACCACCGAAGGATAGTTGAGCGGCGCTCCCCACAGCCATTCCGTGGGTACTTGATCGAAGCTTTTTGTTTCGTCGCACCACCGAAAAAAGTCCTCGGCAACATGGCTCCATAACCACACGCGTTGGGCCTCTTTCGTCTTCACCGCGGGACGGATTTTCCGCGCCGCGGCCCGGTCCTGCGCGACAATCGTGCATAGCGCGGCAAACGGCACCAGATTCCGCGCGGTCGGATAACGTTCCACGCCAACGACCGCGGCGCGAGCCAACAATGGCCGATCAAAATCGCCCCAGAACAGCAGATTGCTGTCGAACTGGTTCAACGCGTAAGCAATTTGCAAATACAAATCCAAACCTTCGTCGCCGCCAATGGACTGGAACGATTCCCGCGCGAATCGTTCCACGTCGCCGGGCTGACCGTGCCACACAGGCAATAAATACTCGGCCATCGCCTGGTAGAGGTCATAATCCCGCGGGTCGAGCCGGCAGCCCTCGTCGAACGCGGCTCGCGTCGTGTCTAGCGGCCAGCCTTCGATTTTGGCAATTTCTAACAGCACCGAATAAGCCTCGCCGTCCTTCACGCCGATGTTGAGGGCCTGTTGAATTGCCGCCTGGGCTTCGCGCGCCCGTGCGATAAAATGCTGGCGACTTTTTTCGGCTACGAGCTCTTCGGGACCCCAGCCCCGCTCGTGCCAGGCCAGGTGCAGCGTCGCCTTGGCAATCGCGATCCATAGTGTCGCCGATTCCGCGGCCTCGGCGGCCTGTTTTTTCAATTTCTCAACATGCTCGGCATAGTCGGCGGACTGGGTGAACGATGGATCGGCCAACACGTTGTACCAGGAATCCAACGCGTCGCGGTATTGCGGTATGGCGGCCTTTTTGCTCCGCGCCGTGTCCATCGCCTTTTCGGCATCGGCCAGTGTGTATTGTTTTCCAACTTCTGGCGATCCCGGAGCGACAGGCGGAGGCGACAGGCCTTCGCTTTCCGATTTCTTTTTTGCCGCTGACGCTCCGCGGGCTGCCTGGTTGCCGGCATCTGGCTTCGCCGGCTGGCTGCCGACTTTCGCCGGGCGAAATTCGCGCGGACCGCTAAGATTCTGCCAGAGCGCGAGGCCGACGAGAACCACCGCCGCCATCACCATCGCTCCAGCGACCAACGCTACGATGCGTTTTGCCATGATAACACGAATGCCTTCACTTATTCGGCCAGCCCCTCGAGCGGCCAAATCTTCACTTTGTCGGCCCACATGGCTACGCTGGCCAGCTTGCTGCCGTCCGGCGAGAACGCCAATTCGTTGATGGAGTTCCAATGACCGGAAAATTCCTTCACGCGCTCGCGCTTCCCAATATTCCAGATTTCAATGCGAGACGCGGCGGCCCCATTGCTAATCGGCGGGACCGTCGCCAGCAATTTCCGGTCGGGCGACAACCAGGCCTTTCCCGTGCCGATGTCTTGCAGCAGCGTGTCCCATGAATTGCCATCCGCTGAAAATCGCACCAACATCGTCTTCGGCTCTTTTGCGACGGCTTCTGCGGCCGTGGACCAAGCCCGGCCTTCCTCGTCAACGGTGAGAATGTGGCGGGGGAAAATCTTAGGACGTGTTTTCGCCTCAACAATTGGCAATTCGAATTTGTATTCGGAAGTAACCGCGTCGATGATTCGATTGTCTGCAATCAACCACTTGCCGTCGGCCGAAAATCGTAGCGCATGGACAGCGCCTTTCACGGCGATCTCGGGGCCAGCCGCGTCGGTTTCGATGTTCCACGATCGAATCGGCCCGTTTTCCACCCAATAGACCTGGGGACGCGTCGGATGAATCGCGACGGCGCGGCACATATTTTCGGTCGCGTGTTCAAGCGGAATGGGTATCCGCTGAACGTCCCACAACATCCAGCCGGTAAACGGCCCATTCCAGGCCGATAGGACAGCCCATTGGCGACCTGGATCAAACACGAATTCATTGACTACTCCCCCAGGATGCGGCAAAGCCGCATCAATTTGGTTGGTCTTTACATTCATGACGTTGACAGCAGAACGGCCGAGCTGCTGCGCCACCCAGACATGTCGCCGCTCGTTGCCAAACGCGATCCCGGTACAGCCGGTGAGGCCGGCAAACGCCCAGCTCTCTTCGCCGTGCGGATCTTCAGCCGCTCCGGCCCAGTTGCGAAAATGAGAGACATCGTTTTCCCAAACCCAGATCTTGTCCTCCCGCTTGAAGGGGCCTAACAGCGGCCGAACTCGCTGCGCCGCCTCGTGATCTTGGGCCACCATGGCGCACAGCGCCGCAAAATGTGCAGTGCGCGAGCCAGGATAACGCTTGAGCAGCACTTCCGCGGCCCTTACTAGCTTCGCGTGATCGTAATCGCCGCGCAGCAGCGTCTCGCCCCAGCCGCATTCATATTGCTGAATCTCTAAAGCCATCCGGGCATAGGCCTCCAGACCATCATCGCCGGGGATTTTTCGGGCGATCTCCGCGGCAAACAGTTCGATGTCCCCCGGTTCGCCCATCCACCGCGGCAGCAGATAGACGGCCATTTGCGTATAGATGGAGAAATACGTTGGATCGACCTTCATTCCCTCTGCGACGAACTTGTCCACTTCCTCGCGAGGCAGACCTTCGGCCATCCCGACGACAATCAGGCGGGCATAGGCTTCGCCGTCCGCGACGCCTATGCGAACCGCTTCGTCGAGCAAACGATGCGCCTCAGCGGCACGCTCTCCGAATAATCGCCAACCCTCGGGCGTTACGCGGGCAGCGACATCCTCGCCGCGCGCTTCCCAGGCATACTTGATCAGCGCTTTGGCGTGGACGACGCGCGCAGCGGCTGAGTCGGGAATTTCCGCCTGCCAGGTGGCCAGGTGCTTGAGATGTTCCTCCAGGGAGGCAGCGCCGGTCGAAGCGGGAGTTGCCAGCCAGTCATAAAACTCGGCTGTGTTGGCATAATTCCACCCCCACGTTTTCCGCTGCTTGCGGAGCACGATCAGTTTCTGCTCGACGTTGTGCCACGACGGCGGGCGCGTGCCAGGCACCGGCGGCGCCAGACGTATCAGGTCGTTTGGCGGCAAGATCTTGATGACGCGCTTGATTTCTGGCGTTGCCGACTCTTGCGCCACAAGGGGCTCGTCGATAGAAACGCCAATCCACACAAACAACGCGGAGAGAATTGCCTGTTTCGTTTGCATAGCCTGCCGCCGCTGAGGAGCGAAGATGCGCGAACGACTCGAGCCCTTTGAAAGGACGTCCCCAATTGTAATGTGTCGAAAACGCGGCCGACATGCCGCTACTTCGACAGTTTTGTCCGCACGAACTTTTCGTTGGCAACGAGCGGGGCAAACGTCGGATCGAGCGCAAGCCCCCGCTCGATCAACGACGCCGCTTCGCCATACCGCCCGCCTTGGCACTCCTCAACGGCCCAGTTGTTGAGGCCCGCGACGAGATTTGCCCGCGTATCATCATCACTTGGGTCGAGTGCAAGGCTCGTCCGTAGGAGCGAGACGCCCTCTTGATAACCACCGGCGCGAAGCAGCTCAATGCCGCGGTTGTAATAGAACTTGCCGAGCAGCTCGATCGGTGAAAGGACTCGGCTGGCGGATTGATCGGCGAATTCGCGGGCATGCCAATCGGCTGCGCCGGGTTCGAATATCAGCGCCTGGTTGTTGGCGCCCGAGTAGGCCAGTGACACGTGTCCGCGAATGAGCACAGGCTGCGCATTAATGCCCGCCGCCCGGCTGAGATCGAAACAAACGGCAAGCGATGTCAAGCAATTAAAGCTCCCGCTCGTGAAGGTCTCTCTGAGATCGCTGCACGACTCCTGATAGGCCCCAGTTAGAACGAATCGATACGCAGCGGCGTGAATGGCCTTGAGTCGGTCGGTCGTCGTGCCAGCGGGAAGCTGCGCCACGATGCCAGCCCGCACCGGCTTGTACATCGCGAGCCATTTTTGAGCTTCGTCTGCGGTTTCCATTCCGCTGGCAGTCAAAGCGGCAGTTAAGAACGAAAAATCGTCGAGCCGTCCATCGCGGGCGTCCAGAAGCAATCGCTCGGTCGCGGTGGCCTTACGGGCGGGTGGCCGTTGAGATTTGGCTGCAGGCTGCGCAATGATCTGCGACTTTGACTTGCTCTGATTATCAGCGGCAAAGCACGAAGCCGCTGCCAGCGCAACCGCGATTTGCAGCGCCACTAGCGGCCAAAAAAGTAGAACACGCCCGCCACGCATGCGATTTTTTCACGCGGTTACAAAGCATCCGCAACACCCCTAAAAAGTACGTTGCGAAACGGCCACCGAGCAAGCGAACCGCTGTAGAGTTGGCGGGTTACGAACAGAACGCCGGACCGGTTATAGCGTTTGCAGGAAGTCTGCTTGTCGTGCGGCTATTTGGCAGCCGGCGCCGGAGCTGGCGGATTCGACGTGGCTTCGATTTTCACAGCCTTGCAGCCCTTGAACGCACCGGCGCTGGCCTGATATTTTGTCGCGCCTTCGACTGCTACTTCCAACGGCTGATGCACGTCTTTGTCGGTCGTGATGATGTCGCCGACGCGCAGACCAATCAGATCGCCCGTCGAGATTTTGGATTCGGCCAGCGTCACAACCAGCTCGACCTCCGCCTCATCCAGCCGCAGGCCGATGTTCGCCCGCGTCTGAGCGCTCGCGGCCGTCTTGCCGTAGGTCACCCAGCTATTGCTGGCGAGCCGACTGCTGACGCGCTCGATTGCATTGAACGGAATGCAGAGGTTGATCATGCCGCGCAATTCGCCGAGCAGCAGCTCGAAACTGATGAGCACAACGACTTCGTTCGGCGGCACGATTTGCACGAGTTGCGGATTGCTTTCGACGCGATCGACCGACAGCTTCAGCGGCAACAAGCCGTTCCAGGCATGCTTCAGCTCTTGCAGAAACAGCGACGTGATGCGGCCGACGAGCCGCAGCTCAATTTCCGTCAACGGACGCCGCGAAACCGGCCCGGCGTCTTTGCCACCGCCGAGCAAGCGATCGATGATCGGATACAGAATCGCCGGGTTGATGTCGAGGATCAGATGGCCTTCGAGCGGCTCGGCCCGAATCAGATTGAAGCACGTCGGGTTTTCCAGGCTGAAGACGAACTCGCCGTAAGTAAGCTGATCGACGCTCGTCAGCTTCACTTCGACAATCGATCGCAGCAATGCCGAAAGGGCCGCGCCGAAGTTGCGGCCAAAGCCCTCGTGCAGCGATTGCAGGGCCCGCATCTGCTCTTTGCCGACGCGCTCCGGCCGTTTGAAATCATAGGGAACGACCTTTTCGCGAATGCGAGCCCCCGGCTTTCCCGCGCCGGGCACACCGGCTTCGGCCTGCGCAGCCGCATTCCGCGCGGCGTGCGATTCCATCGCCGTGATGAGGTTTTCGACTTCCGTCTGACTAAGAACTTCGTCGGCCATGACGATTGAATATCACTCCCTGATTTGTCCGTCTCCGAGCACCACATACTTATACGTCGTCAGCTCTTTCAGTCCACAAGGTCCGCGGGCGTGGAATTTATCGGTGCTGATGCCGATTTCCGCGCCAAGGCCGAGCTGAAAGCCATCATTAAATCGCGTACTGGCGTTCACCATGACTGCAGAGCTATCCACGCGGGCAGTGAACTCGCGGGCGGCGGCCAGATCCTGCGTGATGATCGCGTCCGTGTGCTTGGAGCCATAATGATTGATGTGGTCGATCGCTTCGGCAAGCGAATCGACGACCTTGATCGAAATAATCGGCCCGAGGAACTCGGTGCCGTAGTCTTCCTCGGTTGCCGGCTTGGCTCCTTGAACTAACAGCCGCGGCCGCGATCGCTCATCCGCCCGCAATTCGACGCCGTGCTCGGCCAGCACTGGCCCAATTCGCGGCAGAAACGTGTCCGCGACCTTGGCATGCACAAGCAGAGACTCGCAGGCGTTGCAGACGCCCATCCGCTGGCACTTGGCGTTGATCGTGATCTGCTGGGCCATCGCGAGGTCCGCCGACGCATCGACATAGACATGGCAATTGCCCGTGAAATGCTTGATGACCGGCATCTTGGCTTCCGCAGCGACGCGGCGAATCAAGCTTTCGCCGCCGCGGGGAATGGCGAGGTCGATGAACTCGGGCATCGCCAGAAAATGGCCCACAGCGCTCCGATCGGCCGTGTTGACCAGATGAATCGCATCTATCGGCAAGCCGGTATCGGCCGCCGCGTCCTGCATGATCTGCACGATCGCCGCGCTCGAATGCGCCGCCTCCTTGCCGCCGCGCAAAATCACCGCATTGCCACTTTTTACGCAAATCGCCGCGGCATCGGCCGTCACATTGGGCCGCGATTCGTAGATGAAAAACACCACACCCAGCGGTACGCGCTTTTTCAACACTTCCAAGCCATTCGGCCGCACCGACGACTCGATCGTCTCGCCAACAGGATCCGGTAACGTCGCGACTTCATCGAGCCCAACCGCAATGTCCTCAATCCGCTGCGGCGTCAGCTTCAACCGATCGATTTCGGCATCACTGAGACCATAGCCAGGTGCCGCGTCCAAATCTTCCTTATTAGCCGCCAGCAAATCGGCGGTCTGCCGCCTTAGCCGGGCCGCCGATTCGCGGAGCCACGCGTTCTTCACATCCCCCCGCACGAGGGCCAACTCGCTAGCCGCGGCCTTCGCGCGGCGAGCTGCCTCGCGGCAATATTCGGCCAGGTCATTTTGGAGCTGAGTTGCCATCGAAAACCGAACGAAAATCCTTGCGACGCTGACGTTTATGCCTTCTCGGAGTATCGGCAAACTTTCCCTAGCGGTCAATGTCGCCGTTCCGTAGGTCCCGCCGGCCCGGCGGGATCCTTTCGCTGCTCATTTTCCGCAAACTGTCATTGCTATCACTAATAGTTTGCTTTCTTAGAATCAGTTGCCTATAATCACGACCGACGCCCATCGGGTTGCCTATCTCGGGACAACTCGCCGTGCAAGGACGCATCACCGGTAATTGAAGTGGACGCCGCACGCTCTTCCCAACCCGCTCGACCGCTTCTGCTGCACGTCATTGGCAGCGGTTGTAAGGGTTTTCCGGCAAAGCAGTTGCGCCGCTTTTTTGACCACGGGCAAACGGTGACCTATATTCGTTCGGCGGAAGGATTGCGCTTGTTTAGCTGCTGAATCTCGTGACTGGTTAGCTGAGAGCACTCGGGCTTTCAGTTGCACGTGGCCTGTTGGGGCGATTTCAGGCTGAAAGCCGCAGTTCCGCTGCCGTGGCCTTGCACATCCTGAATCGACGCTGGCCCCCCCTCGCTGGCAACTCCGTCGCGGCAAATCGCCGTGATGCCAGACTTGGTCGACAGCGCCATCCCCGGCGAGTTCGCGCATGCTGGTCCACAGGCTGATTGCATTCGGTCGGCTACTGGCCGTCTATCTGGTTCTGTTCGCCAGCGTGGCCACTGCGCCGCAAGTCACGCTCGCCCAATCGGTCACGCTTTCGCAGCCCGTCGCGACGCACGACGACCTGGCCGTCGTTCTCGAAGCAGGCTCCAAGCTCGAACGCGAGCGCCGCTGGGCTGAAGCTCTCTCTCACTATGAGGACGCTCTCAAGCAGCATCCGCAACGGCCCGACTTGCAGCAGCGGGTCAGCCTGGCCCGGGCCCATTATGAAGTTTGCCGCCGCTACAACGATCAGTCGTATAACACCGCGCTCTCTACGCTGACCGAGCGCGATGCTCTGGCAATCTATGAAGAGGTGCTGCTGAAGGTGCAGTCGCATTATGTGCATGAGCCGCAGTGGCAGAGGATCGTAAATATTGGCCAGATCAACATGCAAGTCGCGGTGACCGAGCCGCTGTTTGTATCGAAATACCTTTCGAGCGCGCCGGTCGAGAAGCTGACCGCGCTGCAGCGCGATGTCGAGCAGATTATCCTCTCGCGCTCCGTCGCCGATCGGCGGCAGGCGAGTCAGGTGGTGCAGACCGTGGCCGCCACGCTCCGCGACCGCTACGGCCTCCCGGCTCAAGCGGCCATTCTGGAATTCGTCAGCGGCGCGGCCGCGGCGCTCGACGAATATTCAAGCTTCCTGACCGGCGGCCAGATGGACGAGCTGTTCTCGCAGATTGAAGGCAATTTTGTCGGCCTGGGCGTCGAGCTCAAGACCGAGCCGGCGGGCCTTTCAATCGTTAACGTGATTCCCAACGGTCCTGCTTACACCGGCGGCATCCGCAACGGCGATTTGATCGTCTCTGTCGATGGCAAAACGCCAGCCGATTGCTCGCCCGATACGCTCGCCGACATGCTCCGCGGCCCCGAAGGCACCAAGGTCGTCGTGGCAGTGAAGAACAGCAATGGCGGACTGCAATCACTAACGCTGACGCGC
>DASXLL010000400.1:0-9554 GCA_036496265.1 Pirellulaceae bacterium
GTCGGGCGTGGGCGGTAAGCCGACGAGGTCGAAGCTGAGTCGCCGCATCAATGTGCGGCGGTCGGCTGCGGGTGATTGCGTTAGTTTTTTTTCGATTAGTTTGGCGGCGACGAAGTTGTCGAGGGAATTATGAATGCTGAATGATGAATGCTGAAATGAGGGAGTAACGGGGCGTAGAACGGGTTGGTAGGCCCAGTGGGTTTGGCGGTGTTGTTGGGCGAGGTCGGTTGCGGATTTTTTGGCCTCGACCGGCGCTGAGGCGGCGGCGGGCCAAGGGAGGCCGACTTTGACCCATTCGGTCAGTGCGGAGATGTCGTTGTCGGTTAGCTTTTTCTTCGGCGGCATTTGGTAGTCGCCGATGTGGTTCACTGCCTTGATCAGCAGGCTGCGGTCGGGGTCGCCGGGGACGACGGCGCGCTGGCCGCTGTCGCCGCCGTCGATGATCGCCTGGCGGGAATCGAGACGGAGGCCGGATTCTTGTTTCTTGGTGCCGTGGCATTCCTGGCAGTTGGCGGCGAGAACGGGGCGGACTTTTTCTTCGAAGAATTTTTCTTGTTCAGGCGTGGCAGGCGGCGCTGGATCGCTGGCGGCGGCCGTGCTGAATACGGCTAGCAGGCAGGCAAAGGCGGGGATGGTTATCGTGCGCGGCATATTGGGCGGGATTTCGAACAGGCGGGACTCGCGGATAGCGAAAACGGCGAGCTTCCTCTAGTAGAAATCAAAGTTGGGTCATAGGCAACTCAAATGGATTTGGACAGATGCGCTAAAGTTTTAAGTTTTTTCATTACGGAGGGCGAAAGTCTTTGGTGGAAGTTGTGTGGCGGCTGGAGTTTATGAAAACGGGGTTGAGGGGGGGTGCGCTCAACTTTAGCGCGAGTTGGCTACCAAACTGCAGATGGTGGGCACAGCCCACCCTACAAGCCGGTGGGCCGGCGCTTGCTGCGCAAGCTGGTCCCACCCTACTAATTGCAATTGGCGCGAAAAAGCGGGCCAGAATTTTGGAAATATTTCCAAATGGGGGGTGAGGTCACTCGGCTTTGCCGTTTTTGGCGGCAGCTTTTTTCGCTTTTTTGGCGACGGGGTCTTCGCCCGCGTCGGTGAAGGGGGGGCGGTCGAAGGTTTTTCCGTCGCCGGTGACGCGGGGATCGCCGGCGTCGGTGAGGAGTTTCATCAGGCGGGTGGAGAGCTCTTGCTTTTGTTTGGCGTAGGCGGGGTTGGCGGCGACGTTGTCGGTTTGGTCGGGGTCTTTTTTCAGGTCGTAAAGCTCTTCGCCGGGCCGTTTGGCGAAGGCGAAGTCATAAGCCCACTTCCACTTGGGATCGTCGCGGTGTTCGATGAGCCAAGCTTTGGTGGGACTGGCGTCCATGTCGGAGTAGGCGGCGTAGGTGCTGCTTTCCATTTCGCGCGTTGGCGGCAGCTCTTTGTCGGTGGCGGCTTTGGGCGAGCCCATCGGCCAGCGATCGGGGGCGAAGTTGCGGATGTAGAGGAAGTCGGGAGTGCGGAGGGCACGCATCGGATAGGGCAGGTTGTCTTCGCGGGCGCGGGCGACGTGACGCTCGCGGCCGGTGATGACCCAATTGCGATCGGGATCGATTTGGCCGCTCTTGTCGGATTGGAGCAGCGGGAGGAGCGATTTGCCGTAAAGATTGGCGGGTGGAGTGACGCCGCCGATTTCCATGAAGGTGGGGGCGAGGTCGGGGAGGCGGACGAGATCGTCGATGACGCGGCCCCCTTTGCCGCCGGGGACACGCATGGCGAGCGTGACTTTGACGCCGTGGTCGTAGAGATTGCACTTGCCAGCCGGGACGCCGGGCATGCCGTGGTCGCCGCTGGCGACGATGAGGGTGCGATCGAGCTGGCCGGATTCTTCGAGGCGCTTCATGAGAACGCCGAGCTCGGCATCGACGGCCTGGCATTCACCGAGATAGTCGGCGACGTCCTGGCGGACTTCGGGCACGTCGGGCAAAAACTTGGGCATCTTGCCGGCGAGGGATTCGGGGTCGATGCCCCAGAGTTTTTTGCCGGAGCCTTTGATCCAGACGCGATGGGTCGTGGTGGTGCCGAAGAAAAAGAGCCAGGGCTGGTCGGGTTTGCCGTCTTTGAGAAAATCGTCGAAATTGCCGCGGGCCTGGTCGAGGATTTTTTGCTTCGCTTGTTCGACGGTCGCGCCGGCATCGATGAGCTTCATGGCTTCTTCGGAAAAATTGTTCGGTAGGCGGCCTTCTTTTTCGTAGGCGTATTGCTGCTGGCCGAAGGGGGCGTCGGCGGGGGTGCCGGGGCTCCAGACCTTGTAGGCCTTGCCGATTTGATAGCCGTTGTCGCGGAGAAGCAGCGGGAAGCTGGGAATGGCGCTGTCCCAGACGGCACCGTTGAGGATCGCGCCGCGGCCGCAGTTGAAAAAGTAGCGGCCGGAAAGCATGGAACTGCGGCAGGGCGTGCAGGACGGGGCGTTGACGAAGGCGTTGCGAAAGAGGACGCCTTCGCGGGCGAGGCGATCGACGTGGGGCGTTTTGATGGCGTCGTTGATGGAGGGCTTGCCGTCGATTTTGGCGTAAGCGCTGGCGTAGCGGCCCCAGTCGTCGGCGAAGCAGAAGAGAATGTTCCAGCGCGGGGGGGCGGCTTGGGCGGAAGAAGCGAAGAAGCAAAGGATCAGGGAACCGAAAAGAATTGCCGGGAATTGGAACAAGAATCGCCGCATGTGAATTCGCCTTTCTCGCGTCTGATTACCGAAACGCTGTGCCGTATAATGCTCGCCATTGGAATGGACGGCAGCAAGCTAGGATAGCCACGAAAAACGCAAAAAGGCACGAAAAGAGGAACACGAAGGAGAACCGCGGATGGCGCGAATGACGCGGATTTTTAATGGCCTTATTCGCGCGATCGACGAGATCCGCGGTTTATTTTGTGTGAAGCACAGAATTGCACAACACTGAGAGCAACCAAGTGGTGGAATTTGGGATGACATTGCTGTTGGCCGCGCATTTGTTGTGCGTGAATGTGGCGGGTGGGGGGCCGATTGTGGGGGCGTGGTTGGATTGGAGGGTGACGCGCGGGGATGAAGCGGCGGCGGGGGGGGCGGTGTATTTGGGGCGGGCGTCTTGGTTGGGCTTGTTGTTCGGCGCGGTATTGGGCGTATTGATCGGTTGGTTGAAGTGGGATGCGGAATATGAGTCGCTGTGGCTGGGGCCGATGAGTTACAAGATGAAGTGGGCGATTGTGGAGGCAGTGTTTAGTCTGGTTTTGATTGGGGGGTGGTGGTTGTGGCTGCCGCGGAAGGCGGGTGGCAGTCGTTGGGCGATGTGTATGCGGTCGTTCATCGCAGTGCTGGCGGCGACGAATTTGCTGTATCACTTTCCGATGCTGTTTTCCGTGGCGGCGCAGTTGCAGGAGGCCGGGGAGACGACGGGAGCGGCGATTGGGGGGCGGGCGTTTCGGGCTTTGGTGCATACGGATACGATTTTGCTGACGATTCACGTCACGTTGGCGTCGATCGCAGTGGCGGGAGTTGTTTTGGCGGGGCTGGCGAGCAGACTCTTGCGCCACGGCGAAACTGAAATGGCGGCGGTTGTGGCTCGGTGGAGTGGACGCTGGGCGCTGGTTCCGTCGCTGGCTCAGTTGCCGGTGGGGCTGTTTATGTTGACGGTGTTGCCGCCGCCGCAGCAGGCGATGCTGATGGGGAACAATACGGTTGGGGTTTTGTTGTTTGTGGGGGCGATTTTTGCGGCGCTGTGGCTGGTGAATGATTTGGCGCAGTTGGGGATGGGAGAAGTGAGTCGGCCGTTGTTGATTCGGGCGATGACGGCGATGGTTGTTACGGTGGTGTTGATGACGGGGATGCAGGTGCAAACGCAATCGATAAACACAGGCGCGCCGAAAGCAGCGAAGAGCAGCCACAGATGAAACACGGATTTCCACAGATGAAGGCAAAGTCAGGAGCGGGGATGACAGAAAAATTGGGGACAGAAAGATAGAGATGATTGTTGGGAATGTGTTTTGTGTGGATGGTTAAGTAATGGAGCGAGGGAAGCATGAAAGCGGAAGTTGCGGTTTTGAGGGATGCGGCGAGTGGGGCGGAGGCTCATGTGTTGGTGAGCCAGGGGTTTAACTTGTTTCGATGGACGGCGATGCCTGAGGGGAAGCCGTTGGAGGTGTTGTATGCGCCGGCGGAGTTTGAGACGGGGCAGTTGCGGCCGTCGAAGGGAGGCATTCCGCTGTTGTTTCCATTTCCGGGGCGGATTGCTGGGACGACGTTTACGTGGGAAGGCAAACAGCACGAGTTGGAGCCGGGGGATGCGTTTGGGAATGCTATTCACGGCTTTGTGATGTGGCGACCGTGGCGGGTGATTGAGAAGACCGAGAACAAGATCGTGGGGCAGTTTCAGGCATCGTGCGATGATCCGTCGCTGAAGGCGCGGTGGCCGGCGGATTTTCGGATCACGGCGACTTATTCACTCAGTGGCAATGCACTGTCGGCCGAATACTTGATGGAGAATCCGGGGGAGACTCCCCTGCCGTGCGGCTTTGGGTCGCATCCGTATTTTCGGGTGCCGCTGGGCGGCGTGGATGCAGCCGGATGCGTGGTGACGTTGCCGGTGGAGGCGAAATGGGAGCTCGTCGAGATGTTGCCGACGGGGAAGAAGTTGAAGCTGGCCGAGGCGGTGGATTATCAAAGCGGCAAGGCGTTTGGCGGGCTACACCTCGACGACGTCTTTTCCGATTTGACGTTTCACGATGGTTGGACGACGACGACGATTAGCGACCCGCAAAGCGGGCGGTCGATCGTGCAGCGGTTTAACGACTTGTTCCGCGAGTGCGTTGTGTTTACGCCGCCGCATCGGGAGGCGATTTGCATTGAGCCGTATACGTGCGTGCCGGGGGGATTTGGACTGGGTGCGCGGGGAATTGATGCGGGGATGCGGGTTTTGCAGCCGGGAGAGTCGTTTATGGGGCGAGTGGAGATTGTGGTGCAGTGAAGCGAAGCGGAGCTTCGCGGCGGTAGATACCCAAGCAGAGCTTGGGAGCCAGATGTAACGAGCCGTGCGGCGAGGTGACGGCACCGGGAGGCTGACGCCTCCCGCTCGCCAATTTAGGTTTCGAGCTCACTCTTGGAGCGGCCGAGGGGCTTGGTGTTTTCTTCAACTTCCTGCTTTTCGCGCCAGGGCTTCTTTTCTTTGTAGCCTTCGAGTTCTTTTTTGAGCTGGTCGTCGACTTCTTGATCTTTGGCACCGAGCTCGACGGCCTTGGCGGACCATTTTTTGGCGGTTTCGAAGTCGCCTTTTTCGGCGTAGCCGGCGGCGAGGGTGCTAAGGATGTGGGGTTTTTGATACTTGGTCAACTCGCAGGCCTTGGTGCCGAACTCGATGGAGCGCTCGGCGTTGCGAACGGGATCGTCGGGTGAAGTGGCGAGGACCCAGGCGAGGTTGTTGAGCACGCCGGTGTCTTCGGGATCGAGCTTGACGGCTTCGTCGTAATCTTTGACGGCATCGGCGTGCTTGCCGACGCTGAGGAGCGCGTCGCCGCGGGCGCGGAGGGCATCGACTTTGGTTTCCTTTTGATCGGGGTCGCTGTCGTCGCGGATGCCGTCGAGCACCTGCGTGAGCAACTCGACGGCCTTGCGGGGCCGCGCGTCGCCGACGTAATAGCCGGCGAGGCGAATCCGCCATTCGGCGTTCGTGGGATCGGTCTGCAGGAGGATCTGCATGTCGTTGATGGCATCGCCCCAGCGCTTTTTGCCAGCGGCGATCATGCTGCGCAGCAAGATGGCCTGCGGCAGGTCCGGGGCTTGCTTGAGCAGCTTCTCGACGTCGGCCTTGGCCAGCTCGTCGTGACCTTGCGAAGCGTGCAGATTGCTGCGCATGAGGAGGGCTTGCAAATCGTTGCCGTTGATCGAGAGGGCCTCGTCCAAATCTTTGAGCGCCCCGTCGATGTCGTCCTTCATCACCTTGACGCGGGCCCGCAGGTTGTAGCCGAGCGTCGCCCGAGGAGTTTGCTTAATGACGTCGTCGCAATACTTGAGGGCTTCATCGTATTTCTTGAGATCGGTCAGGGCCTCGGCCAGTGCGGCGAGCAGGTTTGGGTTGTCGGAGTCGCGTTCCAGCAGCTTTTGCAGTGTCGCGACGGCTTTTTCGTTCTCGCCATTTTGGATGTAGAGCAGCGCCAGGGCCTGACCGGCGTCGGCGTTGCTAGGGTCGGCCTTCGCCGCGTTGTCAAAATCGGCGAGCTTGCGGTCTTTGTCTTCAGTGAGCTGCGCCCGCAGGATGTAGGCCTTGGAAAGTTGCTTGGGATCGTCCTTTGCCGCGAGCAGCTTGATGGCCTCGCTGGCCGATGAAACGGCGGCTTTCAAATCGCCACCGGGAAAGGCGTGCAGCTTGGCTTCCAGGAGATAAACGTCCGGAAGCGTCGGATCGAATTTTTTGGCCTTTTCGAGATCCTTCAAAGCTTGCGCGCGAATGGACGGCAGCCGTGGATTCCGCCGCCCGCGCTCCAGGAGCGCCTCAACCGATCGATTGGCATGCTGATAGAGCGTCGCGGCGAGCAGCTTTTTG
This sequence comes from Pirellulaceae bacterium, assembly GCA_036496265.1. GTDB lineage: Bacteria > Planctomycetota > Planctomycetia > Pirellulales > Pirellulaceae > CAYLLN01. The sequence goes on from DASXLL010000400.1 coordinate 6,546, forward strand.
GCAAAGTCCTGCTGCTCCTTGTCGAGGCCCTTATCGAGGGCGCTTTCGGCCAGCTTGACCACTTTTTCGAGCTCGCCGAGGGTCTCGGCCGTAATTTGCAGGTCGGTCGCCTGGTCGAGGTCGGCCTGGCCGGGCTTATCGGCGGCGAGGAGGCCAGCGGCTGAAAAAGACAAAGCGGCCGCGATGGCTAGTGCGGCGAGCAAGCTATTGAAAATGCGGCGCATCGGTCGTCCTCCGGGATCGTGGGGCGCAATCATTGGGTCTTTCGGTCGCGCCCCGTTCGAGGGCGGCCTGGGAAGATCGCCCGTCTGTAATTGCCCGCATTATGGCGGTTTTTGGCCGCTGATGCTACGTGATTATCGCGGCAAACGCAGCGGGGAGTCTGAGATAACGGCAATCGAAACTATTGCGGCTGCTCGGGAGTCATTCGTTTTAACGCAAAGGCGCAAAGGGTGGCAAAGATCGCAAAGGGATTCATAAGTTCATTTTATTGTGTTCCTTTGCGGCCTTTGCTCGTCTTGGCGGCCTTTGCGTTTAAATCAGAAGAGGTTGCGCGCCGTAGCGGACCACCACATTTAGAGCGGATGTTAAAAGGCAAAACGGACTTCGACCTGGCGATGCACGAGCTTCGGAATTTCTAACTCATTGACTGGTGGAGCGCCCGCGGTGACGCATTCCCGCCAGGGCGGGATGCGGTCTTCGCGATAATAGCGCTCCACATATTGCCAATCGGTCGCGACGAAATCGCTGAACCAGTCGTCGAGGTCGTGGATACCTAGCTCGTGCAACAGCCGCAGGCCGAATCGGGCGGCTTCGTGCTCGTAGTCGTGGAGGACTCGGAGAAACCGGTCTTTGTCGGCCGTATTTTGCAGGGCGTCGAGCTTGTGCACTAGACTGGGCGCGACCCATTGCACGGAGTGGCCGAAGAGATGTAGCAGCACAAAGCATTGCATCTCGAAATCGACGTCAGGATCGATGACGATCTTGAGGCCGTCGAAAATGCCGGTTCGCGGCGGCTCGAGGTCGCGGTATTCGATGGCGAAGCCGCGTTTGATGACGGCGGAGGTGACGGCGTTCCAGAGTGGCACGAGCCGCTCGGCCGGGAGGCGGCCGACCAAGGTTTCGCCGCGAGTGCCGACGAGCTCGGAACCGGAAATGGACTGCATAACGGCAATGTAGGCCGCTTACTCCGCAAGAGCCAGGGCAGCAAAAAGCATGGCCTGACAAAACGGCGCTCAAAAGAATTGATAGGTTCTTCTGGCGTCAGTCCCTCGCGGAGCGAGAGGACTACTACTGCCCCAGGGCCTCCGCCAGGGGCCGCTCGGAGTTGGCCGAAGGATAATCGACGCCGGCGAGCTCGGCCACCGTGGACGCGACGCAGGGCGGGCTCACGGGTCGAGTGAAGCGGCCGTTTTTGATGCCGCAGCCGATGGCGAGCAGCGGAACATGCGTGTCGTAATGCCAGGGGCTGCCGTGCGTGGTGCCTTTAGCACCGGGGACGGTGTAGGGAGCAGTGGCGAATAGCACATCGCCACTGCGTTGCGCGAGGAACGTTCGCTGCACCTGGTCGAAGAGCGGCCCGCTTCCGCCGGTGGCGAGCTCGTCGCGAGTGAATGCGCCGGCGACGTATGGTTGGTCAAGCAGCCAATCGCGAACGAGTCTTTGAGCGGCAGCAAAGGTTCCCGGCTTAGCGAACGCGTCGTGGTCCGCTTGCAAATAGACCTGATAGTCTTCGGCTTTTTGAACGAGCGGCTTCATCGCAGCCGTGAGGCCCAGTTGCTCGCGTAAATGCTTTTCGAGCTTGGTTTTCACCTCGTCGGCCTTTCCCAGGGGGATGCGTTTGGCTGGGAGGCGGAATTGCTGGGCATATTCGACGATGGGGGCGACGCCGTGATCGGCCGTCAGCAGCAGCGTCCACTTATTCGCGCCGATTTTTTCGTCGAGCCACCGCAAGAACTCACCCAGTTGGCGATCGGTGCGGTAGGTAATGTCTTCGACTTCCAGGCTGTGGGGGCCGAAGGCGTGGCCGACGTAGTCGTTGCTGGAAAAATTCATGCACAGCAAGTCGGGAAATTCATCGCTGCCGAGCTGCTCGCCTTCGACGATGGCGCGGGCCGCTTCGAGCGTGGCGTCGTTGCCGAAGGGGGAGAACAAAACGAGTTCACCGAAATCGAGGGGCGTCATTTTGCCGGCTTCCGGCAATTGATGCGGGAATTCGCTGGTAAATCCCTTGGGCGGATTCTCCCACTTGTTCTGATCCGGCCCCGAGTTGTGGTATTTGTCTTTGGCCAGCAGCAGCTCCCACTTTTTGCCGCGAAATTTTTCCAGCGACTGTGATTCATTGAGCACTCGCAAGTAGCCTGGCATATCGGTGCGATAGTACGTCGATGTGGTCCAGAGGTTGTCTTCCATCCAAAACGCGGTGTCGGCGTTTTTGCCGGTCATCAGGACGGACGCCCGGTCCTTGATGGCGACGCCGAAGACTTTGCTGCGGTTATTGGTGGACAGCCGCATTTTGTCGCCGGTCGTTTCGACGAGCAGATTTTTTGGGGAAATGCCTTTTGCGGCAGGAAGTCCCAGCAGTTGCACGCTCGCATCATCACAGCAATAGACATCTTTTCCGATCGTGCGATCGAACCAGTTGTTGCCGACGATGCCGTGGCGGCTGGGATAGGTTCCGGTGAGCTGCACCGCGTGTCCGGGGCCGGTAACGGTGAAGGCATGGCGATGGTTGCAGTCGGTGTAAGCGGCGCCTTCGCGTTCGATACGGCGGAAAAAGCCGTCGCTGGCGAAGTTGTCGGCAAACCGAACCAAGTAATCCTGGCAGAGTTGATCGACGCTGACGCAGACGATCAGCTTGGGGCGGTCAGCGGCCGCGACACTGCTGCTGAGAGCCATGAGACCGATCACAAAACCAACGAGCCAGCGCATGAAGACGACCTTTGATTAGAAAATGCGTACGAGTCAGTGCTTTTGACTGTACTTAGGGAGCGGAGAATTCACAACGAG
>DASXLL010000401.1:0-14590 GCA_036496265.1 Pirellulaceae bacterium
ACACGTGACGGCAATACGACCACCACGTCCGGTGACTGCGCAGAGATGAATCCACCCGCCCCGCCGCCCACCGGCGGAGGACGGACCAACCACCGCCGAAATCCAACCGTTGACACACAGCCCCTACAGAGATGAAGCCGCCCGTGGTTCTACGACGTTCTAGCATGAGTGCAAGCCTCCAAATCGATTCGAAGCATTGTGCGGTAGAATGCGTTTGCATTCAAGGCGCGCTGGGCGTCGTCGTTGAGTTGCACTTTTAATCTGGGCAGGCGAGTCATGAAATTGGCAGGGAAAATGGCGTTGGTAACCGGGGCGGGGCGGGGAATTGGTCGCGGGTGTGCGCTGGAGTTGGCTCGGGCGGGGGCGGATGTGGCGATCAATGATCGGGAGGAGTCGGAATTGCCGACGACGTTGCGGGCGGAGATTGAGGCGCTGGGACGGAAATGCGTTGTCGTGGCGGGCGATGCGTTTGAGCGGGCGTCGTGCGAGAGGATCGTGGAACGGACGGTGGCGGCGCTGGGGAGGATTGACATTTTGGTTAGCAACCCGGCGTTCTCGCGACGGGGAGATTTTCTGGATTACGATCCAGCTATTTTCGAGCAAACGCTGCGCGGGACATTGACGGCGGGGTTTCATATGAGCCAGTTCGTGGCGCGGCGGATGGTGGCGGAGGGTCGTGGCGGGAAGATTGTTTTCATTTCGAGTGTGCAGTCGCGGATTCCGTATGTTCGCAGCGTGGCTTACAACGCGGCGAAGGCGGGGCTGAATCATATGGCGATGACGATTGCGGCGGAGCTGTTGCCGCAGCGGATCAATGTGAATGTGATTGAGCCGGGGTGGATTGATACGCCGGGGGAGCACGAGACTTTTGGGAGCGAACAAATTGCGGAGGCGGCCTCAACTCTGCCGTGGGGGCGATTGGGAACGGCGGAGGATATTGGGAGGGCGGCGGTTTTTTTGGCGTCGGATGATGCGGATTACGTTACGGGGACGTCGTTGTTGGTGGATGGGGGATTTGCGTTGAAGGGGGCGCTGAAAGTTGGCTAGGTATCCAAACGACGCATTGGTCGCGGGTCAGTTTGAACCTGAAATCCGAAATGCGGCCCCCACTTCCTTTTCCATCGCTGCCAATCCAGATAACAACTCCTGGTGATCTCCTCGCGGTTCAACATATAGGCAACATACCGGCTCTTCATGGCCGAGTCCAAACGCGATTTGATAGCTTGTCCCGCCAGCCGATCCCTCTAGCAGAGACGGCAGGCTTTCGCACGCCTTACGGATCTCTGGCGGAAGTTCTAGGCCGCGTTCCTTGGCTAACTTGAGTTTTTCCAAGCCGCTTGTAGTCCACGAGAATTGAACCGATGGAAAATGACGGCGGATCATTGTTTGCACTTCGTTGAACGTTCCGAGCGGCGCACCATCGGGCCGCTGAAGCGTGAATTCTGTTGCCATCGTGCAATTCTCCAGTCGCTTTCGAGGCCGTGTTACGCTGCGCGAAACACAGCCACCCTTTGAAGCACTGTCGCCCATTTCATTGCTTCAGCTTGGCGTCGATTTCGCTGAGCTTGAGGCGGACGCTGACGATGTAGGGTTGTTCGCCGGTGGTCCAGTGGCCGTAGGTGGTGGTGACGAGGGTTCCGTCGGGCAATATCTCGACTCCGGGGTAGGCGCAGTCGGAACCTTTGTGGTTTTTCATGAGGCGGATGCGGCATTGGCCTTCGCGATTGTTGACGATGTCGTCGTAGGTTCCGACCCAGGCGACCCAATCGCCTTTGGTAGCGCTATCGAGCGTCATGTCGCGGAAGGAAATGAAGAGGCGGCCGTCGAGGGCATATTTGGCGGTGTGGCGGTCGCCGGTGAGTGAGCCGGGGAGCTCGCGGGGTTCGGTCCAGGTGAGGCCTTCGTCGTTGCTGAAGATCACATACGAATTGTGCTGGCGGGAGTTTTCGCGAAGGAGAACGGCGATTTGCTTGCCGTCGGGCGAGCGGAGAGCACCGGGCTCGCAGAGGTTGGCGTTAGGGAGGCTGGCGATGGGAACGGGGATGGACCAGGTGAGGCCGCCGTCTTTGGAGAGAGTGGTGTAGACCCAGAAGCGCCAGGGTTTGGCGGCTGTGGAGATGTAGTCGCTAGTCGGACTTTTTACGAACAGCTTTTTCTCTTCGCCGCCGCGGATGAAGCGGCCGTCGTCGTGAAAGAAGGCGAGATAGTGGCCGGGAGTTTTGAGATCGATGACGGTGGCCATGGTGACGACGCCGCCGAAATCGCCGATGGGTTTTAGCTCGCTCCAGGTTGAGCCGTCGTCTTCGGTGACGGCCATGCGAATCGGATAGAGGCCGCTGAACATGATGATGCGTTTTTTGCCGGCGGCGTCGATGACGCGATGGAGCGTGGGAACTTCGAGCGAGGTTTCCCAGGATTTGGGCGTCGGCAGGCGGTCGCTCCAGGTGAGGCCGCCGTCGGTGCTGCGCTTGTAGACGATCGCGCCGCGGCCGTGGCTTTTGGGATAGACGATGAGCATCGTGCGGCCATCTTCGAGCAGCAGGGTTGTCGGGTGGCCGAGGTATTGGCCGGGTTCGCGATCGACGATTGTCTGGCGCTGAGTTTCGTTGGCGAGATCGACGAGGGGAATGGAATAGCCGCGGCTGACTGGTGAACTGTCGGCGGCAAGGGTAGATAGGCAGAGGACAAGGGAGAGGCAAAGGGTTGGAATGTAACTTCGCATGACGTTTTGGCGGTCGATTGTGCGCTAAAGTTTGAGATTTTTTTCAGCCGGGGCACTTTAGCGCGAGTTGTAAGTGATTGAGGATTGTGGAGTTCGGAATTATTGTTCAGTTCGGAGGTGATTAAAGTTTAGGGCTTCTTTAGCGCTGGTTGGAGTGTGGGTTGTGTCTGTGTTGGGGCAGGGATTTGCCCCATAGATACATTGCGATTTTGGCGAAAAACCGGACCGAAATCTGGTGTGTTTTTGGAAATTGCGGGAAATCGCAAGGGAGCGGTTCGGCGAAGAATTTACGGGTCGGGGCACCATTGCTAGAGTGGAGAGTGAGTTCCGTTCTAATTGTGGGCTTCAGGTCAGTCGCAAGCCATGTCAACTGCTCCTTTGTCGTCAACGCCCGAAGCGGATTACGCCTGGGAAGTGGCTACGCTGTTTCCCGCGCAAGGAGATTGGTCCGAAGAGGCGTATCTCGGTTTGACCGATGGCAGCCCTCGGCGCATTGAGTTTACGGACGGGCGACTGGAGTTTTTGTCAGATTCGACCGAGGTCCACGAATCGTTGGTCAGGTTTCTGTTTTTCGCGCTGCACGAGTTCGTGGAGAAGCGGTCTTGGGGGAAAGTTCATTGGACGGGGATTCGATTGCGAATTCGACCAGGCAAGATTCGACTGCCCGATGTGATTTTCCTGCACAAGGATCATTTTCACGCGCGGCACAATCGAGCGTGGGACGGCGCCGATTTGGTGATGGAGGTGGTTAGCGATGATCCCAAGGATCGCGCGCGGGATTATGAGGAGAAGCTGGTTGATTACGCCGAGGCGAAGGTGCCTGAGTATTGGATTGTCGATTACGAGCGGCAGGTGGTGATCGTGCATCGGCTGGAGGGCAGCCAATACCAGGTTCAGGGCGAGTATTCACGCGGGCAGCGGGCGAAGTCGGCGTTACTGGGTGGTTTTGGCGTCGATGTGGGGGCGCTGTTTGATGTGGCGGATGAAGTGCCGGAGTGAGGGAGTGCGCAAGACAGATGCCTCCTGTTGGCCAAAGCTGACGAGCAAGCAGGGTTACTCCGCCGCATCGAATTAGCAATCCAACCCATATTCGGCTTCCCTTTTGTGCCGAGTCGAAAGGGAATGTTCACGACTTCCTACACGACCTTTCCGGCCGGTGGCCAGTTTTTACCGTCATAACTGACTTCAAATGTCAGAAGCTCTGGATCAACGTCGTGGCCGGTGACAAGAACCGTGAACCGGCAGGTTCCGATTGAGCTGAAAATGCCGTTGAACTTTGTCGGCAGTCCCCCACCGCGAAGGCAAGGATAGAAAAGTGGCTGATCGCGCTCATAAACAGCGACGTCGACGGTGGGATGTGGTCCCCGCGGCAAGTCCAGCGCGTCACGCTTGTCGTCGTACGACCAGCCGAGCTGAAAGGTTTCATCAAGAACAGATTGGATAGGACCGCGGCTTCCGACCAGCTCAATTTTTGTGAGGTAGGGACGACATTCTCGAGCGACGTGCGATTTCACATTCCGGATTTTTGCTCGGAAGTAAACTCGTGGATTGCTCGAACTTCCGGCTACCGCAGGAACTTCATCGGCGTCAAACGCAACGGTGATTTTAGGTCCCAGAAAGCGCCGGGTGAGCCAGCGCAGAGTAATGGGGACTGTGATGCCGGCCAAAAAGCCAGCGCCGCAAGTGACAAAGATTTTTGTGATTTCAAACCAGATACTAGGCTGCACAGCCAGCTGTGTTCCTTTCGGCGATCATTTGAGCGGCTAATGGGGTGTCTCATCCGCCTCATCAGATGGTATTGTAACCGCCGCAAACTGGAATTTCGCCCTTTCAGGGCTGAGATCAGTTGGGGGAAATCGTAACCCAGGCCTGCGCGAGCTGCGCTCGCTCCGACCTGGGCTATCGAATCACGGCCCGTTGGGCCTGAGAAAGAATTTGACGTGGCGTTGACCGCGAACACGAAGTCCGACCGTCGCTTCGTGATGGATCAATGTCATCCCTCGCTTGTGCTTGCATGAGACGATGGTGGCGTCAGCCGCGCAAAAAATAGGGCCAGATGGAGTCGCTGAGGAGGAGGCCGGGGCGGGTGAGGCGGAGGTTGGTGGAGGTGCGGCTGAGGAGACCGCGATCGAGTAGCGGTTGGAGGGTGGGGCCGATGAGGTCGTCGATGGTGAAGCCGGTGGTGGCGGCGAAGTGGGCAGGGCTGATGCCTTCGAGGCGGCGGAGGGCGAAGACGAGGCGTTCGCGGGCGGAGTCTTCGGGGTTGAGGTGCTCGGATTCGGCGACGGGGGATTGGCCGGAGAGGACGCGGTGGATGTAGGTGGTGGTGCTCTTGTGGTTGGTTTCGCGACGGCCGGCGATGAAGCGGGAAGCGCCGGGGCCGGCGGCGAAGTATTGGCCGCCGAGCCAGTAGTTTTCGTTGTGGCGGCAGCGGTGACTAGGGCGGGCGAAGTTAGAGACTTCGTAGTGCTCGTAGCCGGCGGCGGTGAGGCGGTCGATGGCGAGCTCGTACATTTGGCGTTCGAGGTCTTCGTCGGTTTGTTTTAGTTCTCCATGATTGAGACGGGACCAGAAGTTCGTGCCTTTTTCGAAGGTGAGGCCATAGGTGGAGATGTGGTCGGGCGATAACGCGAGGGCTTGGTCGAGGTCGGCTTGCCAATCGGCGAGGGTTTCGCCGGGGACGCCGAAGATTAGGTCGAGGGAGATGGATTGGGCGAAGGAGCGGGCGAATTCGACGGCGGCGCGGATGGTGGCGGCGTCGTGATCGCGTTCGAGGATTTTTAGTTTGGATGCATGGAAGGATTGAGCGCCGAGGCTGAGGCGGGTGACGCCGGAGGCGGCGAGGATTTTTGACTTTTCGTCGTTGAGGTCGGTGGGGTTGGCTTCGATGGTGAATTCGGGGGCGGGTGGAGGCGGGGTGGTGGGCACAGCCCACCCTACATATTCGCCGCTGACGAGTGGAAAGCAGCACTGCGCGATGGCAAAGAGGCGTTCGAGTTGTTTCGGCGGAAGATGTGTCGGAGTGCCGCCGCCGAAAAAGAGAGTATCGATTTCGTGAGGGCCGCCAAATGCGATTAACTCGCGTTCAAGAGCGTCGAGGTAGGCGTCGATGAGGTCGTCACGGCGGGCGACGAGCGTGAAGTTGCAGTAGCCGCAGCGGTGGCGGCAGAAGGGGACGTGGATATAGGCGGCGCGGGGGTCGCTTGTCATTGGTCAGTTGTCACTCGTTGACCGCGAGCGCCGAGCGTTACGTTGGAAACTCAACGGAGGAGTAGGAGTAGGATGAGGATTAAGAGTAGGACCAGGATTAAGAGCAAGAGAAGGAGAAAGATTAGGATCAGACAGTCATGCTCTTCATCGTGCTCTTGCTCTTAATCCAATTCATAATCTTACTCTTACTCGTAATCTTTCTCCTTACCTTTACGTCGGCGGCAGATCACGGAACGCCACGGAGGGCGTTCCCTACAGTGTTTGGTGCGAAGCGCTTCCCATTCATAGCCACAAGTGGAGGCGGCCGTTGAGCATGTCGGGGAGGTGTTTTTTGACGTAGTGGAGGATTTGTTTGTCGTGGTAGCGCGTGCTGAAGTGGGCGGCGATGATGAGGTCGTTGTGGAAGCGGTTGCGGCGTTCGATGAAGTCGTCGAGGTGCATGTGGCCGTGCTTGTGGATTTTTTCCTTGCGATGGTTGGGGGCGACGAACGACATTTCAGTGATGAGGACTTTGGCTTCGTAGAGGTCGGGGTTGGCGTCGAGGCCTTCGGGCGAGGTGTCGCCGGTGAAGCCGAGGAGCGGCATGCGGCGTTCTTCGGAGACTTCGACGCCGGAGAGGCGGATGTCGCGGATCTGATCGCCGTTGAGACCCTGATATTCCGTCTTCAGTTTTTTGCGACGTTCCCAGACGAGATAGCCGAGGGAGGGGACGGTGTGGCGCGTGGCGACGGCTTGGAGGACGAGCTCACGCGAGAGTTCGAATTCGTCGCCGGGGCGGACACCGATGAGCTCGCAGGTTTGGCGGCCGCGATCGAGGCGTTGGCAGACTTTGAGGAGGGTATCGACGAGATCGACGGCGTGGTCGGGCAGATAAACGACGGGCGGCTCCATCTTCATCATGCGGCGGCGGGCGACGTAGACGGGGAGGGCGGCGATATGATCGAGATGGGTGTGCGTCAAACACCAGGTGGCTGTTCCCATGAAGTCCCAGGGCTGGGCACCGAGGTCGAAACCGAGCTTTAGCTCGGGAATTCGCCAATAGGATTGGACAGCCGCACGCGAATAGCCCTCGATGGTGAGGTCTTTGTGTTTGAGAGTGCGGAAGGGGCAGTTATCCAACATACAAATGACCAATGACCAATGACCAATGACGAATGACGAATGACGAATGACCAATGACCAATGACGAACGCCATCTGTCACTTGTCCTTGGTCATTTGTTTTCGTTCCAGTAGATCTTGACGTTGTGGGTGGCGCGGCCGACGGCGACGAGGTCGGGTTTGCCGTCGTTGTTGAGGTCGCCGGCGACGAGGTCTTCGACGGCGACGGAGCCGGGATCGAGGATTTGGCGGGACCATTCCAAGCGCCCCGTGGACGGGGCATCGTCGGAGCGCCGTGTGGACGCGGCGGTTAAACGGGGTTGTGGATCGTAGATGCGGATGCCGCACTTGGAGGACGTGTTCAGATTATCGCGGACGCCGATGACGAGTTCTTGATCCTCGTCGTTGTCGATATTCACGGCCCAGACGGCGTGGCCCCATTTGAGGTCTTCGTCGAGAACGTGGCGGTTCCAGAGCCACTCGCCGGAGGACGGAACGCCACGGAGGGCGTTCCCTACAGCGCCAGCGGCGGCGTTTCCAACAGGGGGCGTATAGACGACGACCTGATGGCCGTGCCAGGGTTCGATGGTGGCGATGTAGCTCGCGCCACCCTTGAGCTTGCCGAGCTTGATTTCGCTGGAGCCCTTGTTGGGGCTGGTTTCTTGATTGCCAGCACCGATTCGAGTGCGCTGCCATTTGCCGTCGGCTTGGCGCTCGAGCAGATGGACCCCTTCGAAGCTGACGAGAAGGATGTCGGGCTTGCCGTCGGCGTTGAAATCGGTGACTTGGAAGTTGTGCGTGACGTGGACGTCGTCGCAGATCACTTCGGGCTTCCAGGGACCTTTGATGGGGTCGGTGGGAACTTGATAGACGAGGAGGGGCGTGCCGTGCTCGGCGTAGTTGGGCGGCGCGGTGTCTTTGCCTTGGAGGGGCGAGACGATCAGCTCCTGCTTGCCGTCGCCATCGAGATCGGCGAAGTTCATGCGGTGGCTGGTCGGGTATTCACCGATGGGATGGAGCTTCCACTGGCCTGACGGATTGTTGCCGCCGGTGATCCATTGGATCGTGCCGCCGGTCTTGCGGGAGTCGGGACTGCCGGGCTGCCAGGCGGCGCCGACGGCAAAATCGAGGCGGCCGTCGCGATCGATGTCGTAGGGGGCGAAGCAGACGTTGTCTTTTTTGGTCACGCCCTGCGTAATGACGTGCTCGTTCCAGTTGGGATTTTCGAGCCAGAGGATGCGGTCGCTATCGACGATGGCGATGTCGAGACGTTTGTCGTCGTTCATGTCGAGGAGGCGGACGGCATAGCCGACGGTGAGGCGCGTCGGGAGCTCTTGGTCGCGGAAGGGGATGTCGGCGGCGGCTGACATCGACGAAACGATGACTGAGAGCAATTGAAAATAAACGTATTTCATGAGATGCCTACAGTTAGAAGCCATCAAATAAATTAGCAAAGGAACCTAGGAACACTAATCAACACTGATCAGCACTAACTCGTGTCGATTAGTGGAGATTAGTGCTCCGTTTCTGTGCTTAGCGACCTTTTGGGGCCTCAGCGGTTGTTGACTGGAGTGCTTTGAGAATGGGGTCGGTGATGTCGATGCCGTCTTCGTAGAAGATTTGCCGGTTGAGGGCTTTGAAGACGTCCTGGAGGGACTGGCCGTCGTCGAGGGAGGTTGTGGATTGGCGGAGGACGAGCTTGAGGCCGTTGGCTTTGGAGTATTTGCTGATTTCAGCGTCGAGCTGGCGGAAGAAGGCGAGATAGGTCGTGGCTTCTTTGTTTTGCAGCTTGTTGCGGCTCTCGGCGACGAAGCGTTGGAAGTCGCCTTGCATTTTGACGAGTTGGATTTGCAGGCGTTGCTGGTCGGGAGAGCCGGGGAGGACCTGACGGAGCTGGTTGCCGACGGTTTCGAGCTCGGCCTGACGGACCTGGATCGCGTTTTCTACTTCCTTGGCTTCGGCTTTGAGCGGGTCGAGCTTGTCGTTGAGGGGTTTGTAGTCTTTAAGGAGGCGGTCGATGTTGACGAGAGCGATGGGGAGGGGGTCGGCGGCCGGGAGCGGGGAAATTGCCCAAGTAGCGAGGACGAACACGGCGAGTAGCGATTTTCGGTTCATTTAGCGTCTCCTGATCGCCGCAAATTCGAAATCCGAAGCACGAAACAAATTCAAAGCAAGAAATTCAAATGATCAAAACAAATTCGTTTCTGACATTTGGCATTTATGATTCGTGCTTGTTTCGTGCTTCGTGCTTTGTATTTCGTGCTTCTTCCTGGGTGTTTGCGTCACTGGCATCGTCTTCCACGACCTCGCAGTCGGGCAGTGACTGCAAAAAGGTGCGGCCGTAGGGCTTGGTTCGCAGGCGGGGATCGAGGATGACGACGATGCCGCGGTCCTGTTGCGTGCGAATCAGGCGGCCGAAGCCTTGCCGCAGTTTTATCACTGCTTCGGGCAGTTGATAATCCCGGAAGGGATTGCCGCCAGCGGCGCGAATGGCGTCGAGGCGGGCTTCGAGGAGCGGCTGATCGGGAACGCTGAAGGGCAGTTTGGTGATGATAACGTTGGTGAGCGCGTCGCCGGGGACATCGACGCCCTGCCAGAAGCTGTCGGTGCCGAGAAGGACGCCGCGAGGATTTTTCTTGAATTGATCGAGAAGCTGCGAGCGGGGGGTGCCGTCGGCTTGGCTATAGAGGGCGAGGTTTTGTTTGGCTAGCCAAGGCGAGAGCGCGGACGCCGCTCGGCGGAGCGATTCGTAGCTGGTGAAGAGGACAAAGGCGTGGCCGTCGGTGCGCTCGACATAGCGCTGGATTGGCGGAATGATTGCCCGCTCGTATTTTTCCTTGTCGGTGCTGGGGTCGGGCAGGCCGCGGACGAGGATGAGCTGTGCCTGATCGCGGAAGTTGAAGGGGCTGCCGGCGCGGAGCGTTTGGCACTGGGTGAGGCCGATGCGCGACTTGTAAAAGTTGAATTGCGGCGGCTGACCGATGGCGAGCGTGGCGCTGGTCATGATGACGGAGCGCGTTTTTTCGAAGAGGTGCTCGCGGAGGACGGGGCCGACGTCGATGGGAGCGGCGGTGAGCTCAACGCGGGGGCGGGAGCGGCCCATTGAGGCTTCGATCCAGTAGACGAGGCCTTCGCTTTGTTGCTCGATCCAGTGAGTGAGCTCGCCGGCGATGGCGGTGAGCCGATCGTGGGCGGAGGTGAAGTCGAGCTTTTCGGATTCGTTGTCGATATCGCGGGCGGCGTTGCGCAGCTCTTTGGCGAGGCGGATCAAAACGGGGCTGAGGCGGTTTTCGATTTGATTGGGTTCGTGAATGCGACCGGCGCGGTTGCCGGGACGGCTGGCAAGCTGCCTGGCGTCGGCGAACAGATCGTCGGCCCGCATGTGGCATTCGACGGCGAGGTCTTGGGCTACTTTTAGATGGCGCGTGACGAGCAGGCCTTTGTTGGTGCGATCGTTGTAGAGCTTATTGAGCAGAAAGCTGACCTGGCCCGATGTGATTTTAATGCCGAGATGGTCGCCGGCGACGGATTCGAGCGTGTGGGCCTCATCGAAGATGACGGTGTCGTAGTCGGGGAGGATGCTCGCGCCGACGCGACGCAGGGAAAGGTCGCTGAAGAAGAGAGCGTGGTTGACGATGAGAAGCTGCGCGTTGTGGACGCGGCGGCGGGCGCGGTAGTAGAAGCAGTCGTTGTAGGTTTTGCACTTGCGGCCGAGGCAGTTGCTGCTGTCGCTTTGGACTTCGTCCCAGACGCTGGGCTTGGGGCGAAACGACAAGTCGCTGAGTGAGCCGTCGCCGGTTTTTTTCGACCAGGCGATGATCTGGCGGAGGTCGTGCATTTCCTCCGATTGCGAAAACAGGCTCGCGGAGCGCTCGCCGGCCAGATTCATACGCCGCAGGCTGAGATAATTGCCGCGGCCTTTGACGAGGACGGCTGTGAATTCGTCGGGAATGACGGAGCGGAGGAGCGGGAGGTCTTTTTGGAGGAGTTGCTCTTGGAGGCTGATCGTGTGGGTCGAGATAATGACGCGGCGGCGGGGCTTTTGTTCGGCGGATTCGAAATCGTCATCGTCGTCGTCGCCCGGAACGCCACGGAGGGCGTTCCCTACAGCGCGGGCGGGATCGGCGGTGACGTAGGAGATTGCCGGGACGAGGTAGGCGAAGCTTTTGCCGACGCCAGTTCCGGCCTCGACGACCAAATGATGGCCATCGACGAGGGCCCGTTCGACTGCGTCGGCCATCGCCAATTGCTGCGGCCGGTGCTCGTAGGACGGCAGGCGGGCGGCAATGCGTCCGTCGGGGCCGAGGATGGAAGAAGGAGTGAGGGGCAAAGGAAGAACCAAGAACCGAAGAATCAAGAACCAAATAAGCGGAATTCCGCGCGAGCAAAGTTTTGCGGCGATTCGCACGTTAGATTATACGGCTCAGCGTTTTGCCACCTATGGTGGCCGACTTGGAATTTGGTTCTTCGGTTCTTGGTTCTTTTGCTCCGATGCCCATCGAATTTCACTGCAACCGGTGTGGTCAGCTTTTGCGAGTGCCGGAAACGGCGGCTGGGAAACAGGCGCGGTGTCCGAAGTGTCAGGCACTGATGGCGGTTCCTTTAACGGTCGCGGATATCTTAGCGGTGACGGAAGAGACAACCAATGTCGGCGGTTCACCTCCGACGCCGTCACCGGTTGCATCAACGCCACCAGCCCATGTGGCGGCGCAACTTTCGTCGTCCGCAAATCCATTTGCCGGCGAGCTGCCAACCACGATGCCACAGGCGGGCGCTTTTTCTGAAGTGCCGGGCTCCTTGAATCCATATGCCTCGCCGGCATCGGCGGGCCAAGGCTATGCGGCCGACTATTACTATTTTGGTCCGCGAACGGGCTTGCCGTGGGAGAATGAGCCGCGGACGCTGGGCTGTTTTTTTCGGACGATGAGCGCGGTGCTGGGATCGCCGACGAGGGCTTTCTCGATCATGCGGCGCGACGGAGGGCTTGGCATTCCGCTGCTCTACAACTTGTACGCGGTTGGCATGTTGATGGCGATCGGGATGCTGTTCTTGTTGCCGATTCTGGCGCTGGTGATGGTGTTTAACGACCAAGACAATGGTCCGGAGATCGCGGGATTCGTGGGAGGAATGGCGATCTTTGGGGCCATTTATTTGCTTGTGCTGGTGGTCATTGTGCCGCTCGTTAGCGCGGCGGCGATGCATGTGATACTGCTGATGATGAACGGGGCGAAGCAGGGCTTCGAAACGACATTTCGCGTGATGTGCTATGGCTATTATTCGGCGCTTGTGCCGGCGACTTTTCTGAACCTGGTTCCGTACTTGGGCGGCCTGGCGTCGATAATCTGGATTATTGTCCTGCTGGTACACGGCCTGGCACGGGGACACGAGATTTCAGGCGGGAAAGCCACTGTCGCCGTTGTGTTGCCGCTGTTTGCGTGCTGCGGGCTGTTTATCGGATTGGCAATTGGAGTCGCCGTCTGGAGTGACTAGTTGGCCGTCGGTTAGAGGGCCAATGCACGGTCGATCCGGGCCAGGGACGAATCGCGGCCGAGGATGGCGAGGCAGTCGTAGACGCCAGGACCGACGCTTTTGCCGGTGACGGCGATGCGAAGCGTGTGGACGATGTCGCCGATCTTGATGCTCTCGTCGGCGACGAATTTTTTGAGGGCTTCTTCGAGTGGGGCGATTTCGAAGGGATCGATGGTGGCCAGCACGTCGCGGAATTTTTTGAGCAGGTCTTTGGATTGCGGCGGGGCAACTCGCTTTTGAAAGTCTTTCTCGTCGTAGGCGATTTTGTCGTCGGGGACGAAGAAGAAGTCGGCGTAGGCGAGAATGTCGCCGGCGGTTTTGAGGCGGTCGCCGGAGGCTTCGACGATGCGCGTGAGCTTCGGGCCAGCTTCGCAGGGGGCGGGATCGGAAATGAGGCCGGCTTTTTGCAGGTACGGCAGCATCTTGGCTACTTTTTGCTTCAACGGCAGGCGCTGCATGTAGCGGTCTTCGAAGGCCCAAAGTTTTTTGCAATCGAAGCTGGCGGGCGCTTTGGTGACTCGCTCGAGCGTAAAATGTTGGATCATTTCATCGCGAGAGAAGTCTTCGGTCTTGTCGTCGAGCGACCAGCCGAGGAGCAAGAGATAGTTGATGATGGCGTCGGGCAGATAGCCGACTTCGCGGTAGAAATCGACGATGACGGGGTTGAAAGTTTCGGGAGTTAGATTGGGCAGGCTAGAAGCCTGCCCCACATGAATGCGGGCGGCGATTTCGGCGCCGTGATCGTAACATCGCTTGAATTCGGGGTTCTTTAGGTATTGGGCGATTTTTCGCTTGGAAAGCTTCTGCGGACTGCCGGGTTCGGCGACATAGGGGAGGTGGGCGTATTCGGGGAGGGGATAGCCGAGCGATTGGGCGATGAAAATTTGCCGCGGCGTGTTGGAGAGGTGCTCGACGGCGCGAATGACGTGCGAGATTTTGAAATCGTAGTCATCCACGACGCTGGCGAGATGGTAGAGGCAAGTGCCGTCGCCGCGCTGGATGACGTGATCTTGCTCCTTGTCCCAATCGAACACGCAGAGGCCACGGATGAGGTCGTTGAAGATGCACTGGCCGTCGCGGGGCATTTTGATGCGGACGACCTGACTGCGGCCTTCGGCTTTGAACTTTTCGGCTTGCTCGTCGGTTTCGGCCATCCAGCGGCGACTGTAGAGAAATGCTTTTTTATCTTTCTCGGCGGCTTCACGCTCGGCTTTGAGCTCGTCGGGCGTGGCGAAGTCGCGGTAGGCGAGGCCTTTTTCCAGTAGTGTTTTCGCGGCGGCCTGGTAGCGCTCCAGCCGTTGCGATTGGAAATACGAGCCGCAGGGGCCGCGGCTGTCGCGGCCGTCATCGGTCGGCCCTTCGTCCCAATCGAGGCCGAGCCACTTGAAGCCGTCGAGGATTGGCTGCAGCGCTTCGGCAACGTTGCGCTCGGCGTCGGTATCATCGATGCGCAGCAAGAACTGGCCGCCGTGCCGGCGGGCGAAGAGCCAATTGAATAGGGCCGTGCGAACGCCGCCGATATGCAGAAAACCGGTGGGACTGGGAGCGAAGCGGGTGCGGACGGTCATAGAAGTCATTTGGGGCGGCGAAAGAGCCGAGTTATGGTTCGATGAAAGTCACTTGTGCCTTTGGTAAAAGTGACAAAAGCGACAACAGTTTCGGCATCAAAGGGCTCGTATCGGCGAGTCGATTCGATGGTGCGCGAAGTGCGGCGACGGCGATTTGAAACGAAGCAATATGCTGTTGTTCGACCATTGCACTGTCCATGGTGACAAGCACTTCAAAACCTTTGGCAACGGCCTGTGTCAGCAGCTCGCCGTTCTTGATACCGGCCCAGCCAATTCGAGCGACAGAGTGAACTTCATGTCCCGGAAGATAACGCTCCAGCCGCCAGTCGAGATTTTCATCAAGCAGAACCTTCATCTCAGGCAGCCGTCAAAAGGTTCCGTTGCAGCGCATCCAAAACAGTCACGACCTGGTCTCGCGTGACGCTTGGGAATCCTAACAAAAAATCGTCGATAGAATCGCC
>DASXLL010000402.1:0-2984 GCA_036496265.1 Pirellulaceae bacterium
TGCGCTGCCGCCGCTAAATACCGTCTAGACCGTGAGCTTTTCCCCCTTCGGAGAGGTGGCAGAGCGGTTGAATGCACCGCACTCGAAATGCGGCATACGGGCAACCGTATCGGGGGTTCGAATCCCTCCCTCTCCGCCACCCCTTCGCCCCTTCGCCCCTTCGGGCTTCGGGCGGCAGGCGATAACGGGCGCGTCCAAAAAATTGAGAGGGATGGCGCCACCGGCGACGTGTGCTGTCCTTGCGGAATTTAGCGGCGCAAAAATAGATGAGGCCGACGTGAACGATCTCTTGCAGCAAGCAAAAGCCAAGGCGGCCGCGACTTATGACGCCGCCGCCGATCATTTTGACGACGAACCGCTGACGTTCTGGAAGCGAATTGGCCGGCACACCGTCATTCATCTCGGCTTCCCTGCCGGCGCCAATGTGCTCGATGTCGGTTGCGGGACGGGAGCCTCGGCGCTGCCGGCAGCCCAAGCCGTCGGGCCGAATGGGCGCGTGCTGGGAGTCGATCTATCCGCAGGCTTGCTTGAACAAGCGCGCACCAAGGCAACGGCGTATGGTCTTAAGAATGTCGAGTTTCGGCTCGCGGACATGACGGCGCTTGGCTTTCCGGACGGTCATTTCGATGCGGTCGTAAGCGTTTTTTCGATTTTCTTCGTGCCGGACATGGAAGGCTTGGTTCGCGAACTTTGGCGCATGGTGCGGCCGGGCGGAAAATTAGCCGTGACGACATGGGGTCCGCGGATTTTCGAGCCCGCCTATTCGCGTTGGCTCGCCGCAGTACAGCGCGAACGTCCGGATCTGCATAGCGCCTTCAATCCGTGGGATCGCATCACGGATGTCGAGGCGGTGAAACGGCTCCTTCTTGATGGCGCCGTCATGAACGCCAAGGTCACCGCTGAACATGGTGTTCAGCCGCTGCGTTCGGCGGAAGATTGGTGGATTGTCGCGCTTGGATCGGGGCTGCGCTGGACGATCGAGCAGATGGGGCCCCAGGCCGCAGCAAGAGTTAAGGAGGATAATGTTCGTTGGCTACGTGAAAATAACGTCGATCGCATCGAGACCAATGCGATTTATGCCATCGGCGAAAAGCCGTCAGCTAGTGAACCACGTCAAGTTTGACCTTGACGATTCCGCGCTCAACTATCCCTAACGTTTCGGCCGCGGAATAGGAGACATCGACAACGCGTCCCGGAATGAACGGGCCGCGGTCGTTGACCCGAACCACAACAGAGTGCCCATTGACGAGGTTGGTTACGCGCAATCGCGTGCCGAAAGGCAGCGTCGGGTGCGCGGCGGTCAATTTGTTCGGGTCGTATTTTTCGCCGCTCGCCGTTTGTTCGTCCTCTGTATAGAAGCTGGCTATTCCATCTCTATTGCTAGGGCTGGTCCTGGTGCCGATTGAAATAGATTTCTTTGGGACGTTCTCGCGCCTAACGACCGATGCATGACGCTCTGCCGGCGGTGACTGCCGAACTCCCGCAACGAATTCGTTCTTGTTGGCGAATGGGGACGGCGCGCAGGCGGCGAGAGGCAGCAATCCCAGAACGGCCGCGAGCAACAGAAACGTTTTGCGCGATCTGAAAAAGATCGAAAACGAATCGTGCAGGGCGAAACCTGCGCGAATGGCAAAGCGAGAATCTTTGGCTCCCCCGAACCAGGACATAGTGCTCCCCCAACCCCGGCCCGAATTCGCCAGCCGATGGGGGCGCAACCGTGGCAGGATCGCGGCTATCAGAAGGTTGCTAACGTTGATTTACTGGTGTGATGCTTTTGCCACAGGTCCTGCCCGCGGAGACCGGGCATTCGATGGCGTGTTCCACCGCAAACTAAGTTCAGACCGGTCTTGTCTGTTTCAAGCGTCCGACAGCCCGATACTATTTTGGCGGCATTGCCAGGCGGTAGTTGGCTTCAGTCATGGAGGCGGACATGACAATCAAGAAGACGATCGATAAACTTTCGCGACGCAATCTTCTGAGCCAAATGGCGGCGACGCCGGCCTTGGTGGCTGCGACGACCTCTGTCTTGTCGACTTCGATGCGTTTATGGCGCACATGAACGCCGACCACTCGCCCATCGAGGATGTCGGCCGGATAGCGCAAGAGGCAGGCGTGAAGACGCTCGTGCCGTCACATTTGACGCCAGCCATTGACAGCATCAGCGATGATACGTGGCGTGCTCCAGCCGCGAAATATTTCAAGGGCGAGATCGTCGTCGGAAAGGATCTTATGGTCCTGTGAAGCGGTCATGAGATATTCAACCGCAAGTGTCATCCTACTCCGGCTTGTTCGAGTGAATATACTTCATCTCATAGAAGAATTTTAGAAAACGCGTCGCCCATTTTCGTGACGCCGACGCAACGCGGCCCGAAAAAATAATAAGCCCGCGTGAAACACCGCGCGAAACACTACGTTGCCCACAGCTTGTCGTGCTTTGTATGCCTCCGGACTTGCACGGGCGGTGCGTCGCCGATTGGGGAAAAGCGTCATGAAAAAGTTGCTGCTTGGAATTTTCGCGCTTGCGGCATTGACCGGTGCGAATGCCGCGAGCGCCGCGGATATGGGGCTGCCTGCAAAGGCCTCGACGCTGCAGCCGGCGTGGGACTGGTCAGGGTTTTACGCGGGCCTGAATGTTGGTTACGCGCGCGGCAATACAGTCTGGAATGATCTGGATGGCTTCTTAACTGCTGGCGGCTCGAACAACGAATCGAACAATGGATTCATCGGCGGTGGCCAAGTCGGTTACAACTGGCAATTCCGGCATGCAGTCGTCGGCGTCGAAACCGACTTCGACTATCTCGGACTGCGGCAAAATACGATACTGTTTGCCATTCCTCCCGGTAACCTAGTGGATCGAATCTAACACTTGGCGCCCTCGATTGACCGCGGCGAGAATTTTACGCGGGTTGGCGGTCCAGACGAAGGGCTTTGGGTCGTGGTTGACCTCGTCGATGAATCGAAGGATGGCGGCTTGCAGTTCGGCG
>DASXLL010000403.1:0-7357 GCA_036496265.1 Pirellulaceae bacterium
GCACGTGCGACCAGTGAATTCCGGAAAATTGTTCGTCTTGTGCAAGCGATCGAGCGCATCGCGCCAGCGACCTTGATAGACCAGGTCGTTCCACTCGGGAATCAAATTATCGATCGGGCAGCCGCTGTTGCTCTGGCAGAACGGCACACCGCAGTCCATGCACCGCGCGCCCTGCAGGCGCAAATGCTCCTCCGGTGGGTGCGTGAAGATTTCGCCGAAATCCTGAATGCGCAGCAGCGCCTCGCGGTAGGGCACCGCGCGGCGGGGAAACTCTTTGAAACCGGTGGGCTTACCCATGAGTTGGCACTCCATGCACGCCGGATTCGATCTCTTCGTCGTGCTTGGCACGCTCGCCGAGAACGCGTTTGTAATCGGTAGGCATAACTTTGACGAATTGGGCCGTGATTTCCGGCCACTGAGAAAGGATTTTTTCGGCGAGCGTCGAATCGGTGAACTGGCGGTGCAGCTCAATCAAATTCAGCAGCTCGGACCGGTCGTCGGAGGTCGTGACTTGCTCCAGCTCGACGGTGCCAAGGTTGCAGCGGCTGATGAAGTCGCCGACGGCATCCCAAACATAGGCAATGCCACCGCTCATGCCCGCCGCGAAATTCCGCCCGGTCGGGCCGAGAACGACCACGCGGCCCCCTGTCATGTATTCGCAACCGTGATCACCGACCCCTTCAATCACCGCATAAGCGCCACTGTTGCGGACGGCGAAGCGTTCTGCCGCGCGGCCGCGGAAGAACGCCTCGCCGCTGGTGGCGCCGTAAAGTGCGACGTTGCCAATAATGATGTTGTTTTCAGGTTTGAAGAGCGAGCCGGTCGGCGGGTAGATCGTAACGCGCCCGCCGGAGAGACCCTTGCCGACATAATCGTTGGCGTCGCCTTCGAGCTCAAGCGTGACGCCCTTGGCGAGAAACGCTCCAAAGCTTTGGCCGGCGGAGCCAGTGAATTTGATGCGAATCGTATCGTCTGGCAGCAGCTCGTCGCCCCAGCGCTTGGCGATTTCGTGGCTCAGCATCGTGCCGACGGTGCGATTGGTGTTGCAGATCGGCTTGCGGAGGACAATCGGCTCGCGACGGCGAATCGCCTTATGGCATTCCTTGATCAGTTCATTGTCCACGGCCTCTTTCAAGCCGTGATCTTGCTTCTGCGTGCAATAGACATCGACATCGGCGTGCGGCTTTTGGGCCGGCGTCAAAATCGGCGTGAGGTCAACGCCTTGCGCCTTCCAGTGCTTGATCGCCTCGTTGGTTTCCAGGCAATCGACCCGGCCAACCAGCTCGTTAAACCTGCGAAAGCCGAGCTGAGCCATGATTTGGCGAGCTTCCTCAGCGACCATGAAGAAGAAATTGATGGCATGTTCCGGCTGACCGGCGAAACGCTGCCGCAGAACCGGATCCTGCGTCGCGATGCCCACCGGGCACGTGTTGAGATGGCACTTCCGCATCATGATGCATCCGAGCGTGACCAGCGGCCCGGTCGAGAACCCCATTTCTTCCGCGCCGAGCATGGCGGCGATGACCACATCTCTACCCGTTTTGATCTGGCCGTCGGTTTGCAGCACAACGCGGCTGCGGAGGTCGTTCATCACCAGCGTCTGATGCGTCTCGGAAATGCCGAGCTCCCACGGCAGGCCAGCATGCTTGATGCTCGTGATCGGCGAAGCGCCGGTGCCGCCCGTGTCGCCCGAAATGAGGATATGGTCGGCGTACGCCTTCGCCACGCCCGCCGCAATCGTCCCGACGCCCACTTCGCTGACCAGCTTGACGCTGACGCGAGCCGACGGATTGCTGTTCTTCAGATCGTGAATGAGCTGCTTGAGGTCTTCGATCGAGTAGATATCGTGGTGTGGCGGCGGGCTGATCAGACCGACACCGGGCGTGCTGTAGCGGATGCGGGCAATGTGGTCATCGACCTTATGGCCGGGGAGCTCACCGCCCTCACCAGGCTTCGCGCCCTGCGCCATCTTGATCTGCAACTCGTCGGCGTTGGTCAGATAATTGATCGTGACGCCGAAGCGGCCAGAGGCGACTTGCTTGATCGCCGAGCGCTTGCTGTCGCCGTTAGGCAGCGGCTTAAACCGCTCCGGATCTTCGCCGCCCTCGCCTGTATTGCTTTTGCCGCCCATCCGGTTCATGGCGACGGCCAGCGTTTCGTGGGCCTCCGCCGAGATGCTGCCAAAGCTCATCGCGCCGGTGCAAAACCGTTTGACGATTTCCTTCGCGGGCTCAACTTCCGAGATAGGAATCGGCCGATTCACACCTTCTTTGAATTTCAACAAGCCACGTAAAGCACATTTGCGTGTCGCGTCTTCGTTAGCGTGCTGTGCGAAGCGCCAATAGGCGTCGGCGTTGTTTTCGCGGGCCGCGATCTGCAGATCGGCGATCGACTGCGGATCCCACATATGCCGCTCGCCTTCAGCGCGCCAGTGGAACTCGCCAAAATTCGGCAAGATTGGCAACCGCTGTTCCGCACGCGAGGGAAAACCGATTTCGTGGCGGCGGGTGGCCTCTTTCGCCAGCACATCCAGACCGACGCCTTTGATCCGGCTCGCCGTGCCCACAAAGCACTTATCAATCACTTCATCATTGAAACCGACCGCTTCAAAAATCTGCGCGCCTTTGTACGACTGCAGCGTCGAGATGCCCATTTTCGACATCACTTTGAGCATGCCCTTCGCAACCGCCTTTTGATACGAGTGGACGATTTTATCGTCGCTATAGGTCGCCGGCAGCAAGCCATCTCGCTGTGCCTGCCACAAAGCCTCGAACGCGGTGTACGGATTGATCGCGTCCGCGCCATACCCAACGAGCAGGCAGTGATGATGCACCTCGCGAGCTTCGCCCGATTCAAGAATAATTCCAATCTGCGTCCGCTTAGCGTTACGGACCAGATGATGATGCACTGCGCCGACCGCCAGCAGTGAGCTCACAGGGACCCGCTCGGCCGAAACGCCACGGTCGGACAGGATCACAATGGAATAACCGCTTTCGATGGCCTGTTCCGCTTCGCGGCAGATTCGATCGAGCCGCTTCCCCAAACCAGCTTCCCCTTCGCTGCGATCATAAGTAATGTCGATAAGCTTCGTTTTCCAACCGCGGTAGTTCACATCCTTGAGAGCCCCAAGCTCCTCGTTCGTGAGAATCGGGTGCGGCAGCAGCAACCGATGGGCGTGTTGCTCGGTGATGTCGAGCAGGTTGCGCTCCGGCCCGACGTAGCATTCCAGCGACATGATGACTTCTTCGCGGATCGAATCGATCGGCGGATTAGTCACCTGAGCGAACAACTGCTTGAAGTAGTCATAAATCATCCGCGGCTGATCGCTGAGCACCGCAAGGGCCGAGTCGTTGCCCATCGAGCCGACGGGATCGCGCTTTTCGTTGACGAGCGGCAGCAGCATGAACTGCATCGTCTCCGTCGAGTAGCCGAAGGCCTGCATCCGCGCTAGCAGCGAATCCGGATCGAAGCCGTGAGATTGGTCGGAAAGCGGCAACTCCTTCAGTTCGATGCGCTGATTTTTCAACCACTCCGCATACGGCCGCTTCGTAGCGACCTCTTTCTTAAGCTCGTCGTCGGGAATCAATCGCCCTTGCTCGAAATCGACAAGGAACATCCGTCCCGGCTGAAGGCGACCTTTTTCCTTGACGATTTTCGGATCAACCGGCAGCACGCCGACTTCGCTGGCCATGATGACGCGGTCGTCCGTCGTCAGGTAATAACGACTCGGCCGAAGTCCATTGCGATCGAGAACCGCGCCGATGTACCGCCCGTCACAAAACACGACCGATGCCGGCCCGTCCCACGGCTCCATCAAGCACGAGTTGTATTCGTAAAACGCCCGCTTGTATTCCGGCATCGATTCATGGTTCTGCCACGCCTCCGGAATCATCATCATCACCGCCTCGGGCAACGAACGACCGCCCAGCAACAGCAATTCCAGCACATTGTCGAAGACGCCCGAATCGCTCGTGTCCAAATCGGTGATCGGCAGCAGTTTTTTCAGATCGTCGCCAAACAGTTCCGATTCGAGCATCCCTTCGCGGGCGGATATCCAGTTGATGTTGCCGCGGAGCGTGTTGATTTCGCCGTTGTGCGACATGAAGCGCATCGGCTGAGCGCGTTCCCACGAGGGG
This sequence comes from Pirellulaceae bacterium, assembly GCA_036496265.1. Classification (GTDB taxonomy): domain Bacteria; phylum Planctomycetota; class Planctomycetia; order Pirellulales; family Pirellulaceae; genus CAYLLN01. The sequence continues at coordinate 4,137 of DASXLL010000403.1, forward strand.
AACGTGTTCGTGCTGAAGCGCGAATGGACCATCGCGAGATGGCTGGTATAGCGCGGGTCGGCCAGGTCGGGAAAATACGGAACGACCTGCTTCGAGGTGAGCTGGCCTTTGTAGATGATGATCCGCGAGCTGAAGCTGGCGACGTAGTACATGTGCCGCTGCTTTAGATCGTGCTTCTTCAGTTCGTGGAAGCTCCGCTTGCGAATCACATAGAGCTGACGGCAGAAAGCCGTGCGGTCGAGATTGTCAGCCGCCGCAACGAGCATTTGCTCGATGACCGGCTCTCCTGCCGCGGCCGTTTTGCCGAAGTCGGCCTTGCGGGCGTCAGTCGGAACGGGACGCCAGCCGATGAAGCGTTGGCCTTGCTGCTCGACCGATTTTTGCAGGTTCTTTTTGCAGAATTCGCGATCTTTTTCGTCACGCGGCAGAAAAACTTGAGCCACCGCATAGCGGCCGATTTCGGGCAGCTCAGCGTTGAACAGCCGCTTGGCCTCGGAGCGCATCAGCTCGTCGGGAATGGCCGTCAGAATGCCCGCGCCGTCGCCCGTGTTCGCTTCGCAGCCGCAAGCCCCGCGGTGATCCATGTGCTCCAGCGCAATCGCGGCGTCGCGAACGATGCTATGACTGCGCACGCCCTTAATGTGGGCGATGAAGCCGACTCCGCAGCTATCTTTCTCGTTCACCGGATCATACAGTCCGTGCTTCTTCGGCTTGCCGCCCTGCATTTCAATCGCCATACAACGTGCCCCCAACCAAAAAACGATCGCCTGAAACCCCTTGCCGTGGCAAAAGCTCGCTGACTTTTGCCTTAAGAACCTACTCGTGCGGCGAGCGCCGCTTTATCCAACGTCAGCTCATTTTCGCCGTCGTCCATTATTTCCGGCGACTCGGCCGTGCTATCCGTCGCATCGCTATCCGTGGCCTCGTCGTCCACGATCTCTTGCTCGGTCTCGATGCCGCCGACCGCAGACTGCTTGAGCAACAGTTGCATGAAACGCCGGGCCGTCTTGCCCAGCTCTTTGCCCCGTCGTTGCACAATGCCGATGGGGCGCTTGAGATCGACACCTGCTAAGGGCCTCGCAACGAGCGCCCCAGCTGCCACTTCGCGGTCGATCGTCGGCTCGGGCAATAAGCTCACGCCCGCGTCGATTTCCACCGCCCGCTTGATCGTCTCCGTATTGTCAAACTCCATCGTCACGCGAACTTCGACGCCATGCGCTGCTAGCGCGCGGTCAATCTCGCTCCGAATTTCCAAATCGGCGTCAAACCCGATCACATCGATGCCTTTCAAATCCTGCGCGCTAATCGACGGCTGCGACGCCAGACGATTGCTCGGCGCACAAACCACGACCATCGGCTCTTCGCGCCACGTCGTCGCCTTGATTGTGCGAGTCGAGCGCGGATAGCTCACCAATCCCAGATCGACCTGATCGGTCTCGACAAGTTCATAGACGCGCCGCGGATGCTGATACTGAACGTGAACATTCGCCTTCGGATAGTCGCGCAGGAACCGCTGCACAAAGCGATTCATGTGCGACAGGCCAATGGAATAAATCGACGCCACGCTGACCTTGCCCGCGACCTCTTCGTGTAGCGTCTTAACCTCTTCCTCCAGCGCGAAATACCGCTGCACGAGCTTCCTGCAGCCTTCGTAATAAACTTCGCCCTCCGGCGTCAGCACGAACGGCCGCTTGGTGCGGTCAATCAGCTTGACGCTGAGGTGAGCCTCCAGCGCATTCACGATCTGACTCGCTCCCGATTGCGATATGCCATTCTCACTGGCCGCGCGAGAAAAACTCCGCCGGCCGACGACATCACAGAAGACTTTGAGCGATTTCAGGTGCATGGCTGAATTAGCCAGATTGATACTGCCGCTTCAGAACATGAGCAGCGAGCATCGTAGAATAGTCGGCATGTTCTATGCCGTCAATTACCGCAGCGAAATTTCTGCAAAAGCAGAATAAGAACGCCTGACAGTCGGCAATCGCCACCGTTTTGGTACTAAGTATTTGGCACTTAATTACTTAGGAATTGAGACAGCCATCAAGGGCTTGAATTGCTAGCGGAGTCGCGACGAGCGGATCGTCTTCGCGGACATCGACAGCCGAGTTGGCCCAAGACCCGTCGGACCGCTGGCGGGATAACAATGCCGAGGCCAATTCGGCAGCGCGGGACCTCAAATGGTCGGACAATTGGAGGGATTGGGCGAGTGATGCGGCGTAATAGTAGTAGAGCGTGGGGCGAAGGTGCTCGCGGTCAGGTTGAAAGTCGCCCGGATGCTCTTCGGCTGAGAAGTTACGCACGAGCCAGCGTTCGGCGGCCAGTCGCCGAGGGTGTTTTTTGCCTAAGCCGCAATAGGCCAGTGCTCGAAAGCCGTCGGCCGTGGCGCTGCCGTACGATGCGAAGCGGCGACGGCCAAAGCGGTCGAGCCCAAGTTCGCCCGCTTTGTTCCGCTGCGGATCTTCGAGGAGGAAATGAAAGCCGCCATCGTCGAAAATTTCATTGCGGCTGTCCGATTCGTCGCTCCAGTTTTGGCAGCGCGTAATGAAGACTTGGGCGCGCTGGATTGCTGGGTCGCACGGGCAAACGCCGGCGGCGCGAAGTGCTTTGAGTGCGAACACGGTCGCCGACAGATTCGGCACGGCTAACGGTGTCGCGGGTGCGCCGTTCAGCGGTTGCAAGCCAGTTGCAGCATAGCCCCAGCCGCCGTAGGCGAGATTGGCAGGTTGCCAGCCGAGGTCTTCGGTGAGTTGCAATGTTCGCAAGTAGTTGAGCCAGGCTTTTTGCTGACTGGCGAATTCTGGTCGTTGATTCAACGCGATTACCGCGCCTGCGGCTGTATAGGCCGGGTAAGTGAGGTTGTCGAGGCTGTTATCGATCTGTGCGGCCAAGTATTTGGCGGCCATGAATGATGCCGATTCGATATCAAACTTGCTTTCAAGCGACACGAATGTCGCGGCGATCAGCGAAGTTAACGATGGGCCGTCTTTGAAGGGGCCATAGATTTCGGATCGCCAGGCGCCGTCGCTGGATTGACGATCCATCAAATATCGAACGGCAGAGGCGATGGATTCGTTGATGCGGTCGGACAGCGACTCCGCAGCAGTCGCTGCCCGACAAAAAATCGCTGCAATCGTAGTTGCCAGCGAAGCCTTGAGGAATTGGCGACGATTTTTCATGGCCAATACTCTCAGTAGCAAGAGATGGCCACAAAAAACACG